>JANMDL010000042.1:0-35595 GCA_031376295.1 Chitinophagales bacterium | reverse complement strand
CGATAATGCAATATGGCATGCCCGCAGCCGCAACAGCGGTGTCAACTGGGATATCGCCTGGGCTAAAATACCTGTTTGTACAGCAGCTTCCCAGCCTTCAGTTATCTGCAGCCCTGATGGAAAAAAGATAAAAGTTTTTGTAAGGGGTATGGACAAAAAAATGTGGCATGCTTTTTCGCTTGACGAAGGCAATACCTGGCAGGGCTGGTGGCCGTTTGAAACCGGCACATTTATTTCAGGACCGGCGGTATGTGCTTCTTCAGACTGGAAGGAGATAAACATTTTTGGTGTGGGTGAAAACATGAATGTATATCACAACCAAAGTACCAATGGTGGCGCATCCTTTAATAAAAACTGGACGAGGCTGGATGAGATAAGTACATTTTATTAAGTTTTATTAGTGTGATGGCATAATGGCAAATAAAAACCTGCAACCCAAATTGCAGGTTTTTTTATATCAGTTTATTCAAATACTATTATGGCCGCAGGTCATTCACCCCAATGCTGTTAATGTCTTCATCAAAATGATCAGGCTTTTTTGATAGTACAGAACGGATGACAAGATAACTTGTATATGCACAGCCTAACCCCAGCAATAGCGCCGGAATCAATGGGTCGTCAGGGAAAAAGACAAGCGCCAGAAAGATTCCAGCCAATTCTGCTGTAAGCCACGCCAGAATCATATATAATTTCCATGGGCCTGGGCTTATCCCTTTTTGTATTGCAAGCCTCCCAATACTTCTTGCAAGAAAAATAAGTATGATAATATCTAACATATAAGAATATAAAAAACGAATGTAATCTTTTTAATCCGTTGATAAAATCGCATATCCATAATTATCCGACCAGCCCGTCTTAAGCGGCAAAAGCTGCCTGGTATGCGCTTCTCTTATCATGCCTGCTTTTTCTAAAACTTTTATGGAGCCGGTGTTGCCTATGGCACAACCTGCTTCTATGCGGTGCAGTTGTAAATCATTAAAGCCAAATGCTATCAGTTTTTTTAAGGTCTCGGTTGCGTAGCCCTTATTCCAGAAATTTCGGTGAAACTTAAACCACACTTCTGCATTACGGTATTTTTCTTTTCCGGGATTGATGCCTGCCAGGCCGGTAAATTTCTTTTCGTCCAGTAATTCCACCGCAAAAATATAACTGCGGCGCTGCTCCCTGTTGTTTGCAGCAATCCAGTTATCAAGAATTATTTTTGTCTGTTCAATGTTTTCAGGAATACCCAATGTATTAAATTCATCCGTTTCCGGCAAAGAATGCAATACATGAATGTCTGCTAAATCATCGGCTGTAACAGGTCTCAGATACAGGCGGTCTGTTGTAAGAAATACATTGTTCATTTTGTTGTTTCAATTACGCCGCCATTATTGATATTGCCAGTTAAAAGAAAAGCAAAAAACTAATTGCCATATTTTTCCTGCGCCAGTTTTACCGCCCTGTATGCGTTTGCAATCTTTCCTGTTTCGCTCAATTTATCAAAAGCGATTTTTTTATTGCTGTTACCGGGTAAAGCCACTTCTTCGTCAATATACGTTCCTGAAGCTAATATTATTTCCACTACCTGCGGAGCTGTTAAGCGTGGGTAATACGAGCGGAGCAATGCCGCAATGCCTGCAACAATGGGGCTGGAAAGGCTGGTGCCGCTGGCCTCCTGTGTACCGTTATTGGCTATGGAGCAGTGTACATCCACACCGGGGGCAAATATGTCTACCATTTTTTTGCCGTAGTTGGTAAAATCTGCTGCCAGGCCGCCATTGCTGTAATCGCCACTGGCGCCCACATTAATAAAATGCGGCATCCGGCTTCCATCAAGATACCAGGCATTGGGATAAAAAAAATCCACATCAGTATTTTTGGCATCATTGCCACTGCCATGCACCAGCACCACATCTTTTTCCTGCGCATATTTTATGGCATCGTCTACCCATTTTTTGTCGGGTGATACGGGTTTACCAAAACTCATATTAATTACCAGCGCACCATGATCCACCGCATACCTGATGGCAAGCGCCACATCTTTGTCATATTCATCGCTGCCCAAGGCAGCACGCAGCATCATTATTTTTACATTGTCTGCAATGCCGTCAATGCCCTTGCCGTTGTTCCTGGTAGCGCCAATAACGCCGCTCATACTGGTACCATGATAGCCGCTGTGTGTTTGCAGGTTGCTGTTTCCATACACCAGTTTGGTAATATCGTATCCATTATCCTGCAAAAGATTATCACGGTAAGGTATTGGCGGGGTTGTTTTTTGCACAATGGCATCTTCCTGTTTCTTCACATAACTTTCATAGTCTTTTACAAAATCGGCATTGGAAAAATCTTTGGTGTTAAAAATTGATTTCCATACGCTCATACAATAACTAAGGCTGTCGTTGCCGGCGGCCGGTACAATATTGGCCCTGGTAAAAACAGGTTTGTTAAAGTGCTTAACCAAAAACCGGCTGGTTGCTGTAATGATAGACAAGTTCTCCCTCAAAGCCACAATCTCTTTTTTTGCTTTATTGTAAGCCTCATCAATAATTTTTTCCGCTCTTTTCCACTCAGTAAAAACATATTGCTGCTCCCTGCTGATGTTTTTCAATGATTTTTTTTCAAAGTCATTTTTAAACCGGTGATAAGTGCGGTATGCTTCAGGCACACTTACGCTTAGATTTTCACCCGATGGGCCACCCAAAAAATTCCAGCCCATTACATCATCAACCAGCCTGTTCTTATCATCATCAATATTATTTTTTGGTATTTCTCCGGGGTTTTGCCAAAACTGGTCTTTGATGTCATCCTGCAACGTATCAATGCCACTGTCTATTACGGCTACTAAAACCGTCTTGCTTTTTTTGCCCTGTAAAAATTCATAGGCCTGGCTCAGGCTGATGCCACGATACCCGTCTTTGTCAAAATCCAACAGGTGCCAGTCTTTTACTTTTGGCTTTGTGCTTTGCGCACAGGAAAAAATGAACAGGGGCAGTAAAATAAAAAGCAGGGTCAGTTGTTTCATCTTGTGGGTTTATTTTATCGGTTAAAAGTATAAAAAAAACCGGAATGAACTGGTTTCGGGGGAATTTCAAATTGTTGCTGGTGAGTGAGAACACTCACCAGGGCGGTAGATTGTGGCAGGTGGGGGCACCGGCCACGGCGGAAAAAAACCGGAATGTGATGGTTCCGGTTTCTTTTTATGCAGTTGTACTTAAACAAGGTCAATATCAAAATTTACCAATTGTACAAATTCTCCCAGCCGGGTATCAATATCAGCTTTGGTAATTTCCTTCATTCTTTCGGGGCCGAATTTTTCCACACAAAAACTTGCCATGGCACTGCCCACGATAATGGCCGTTTTCATGTTTTCAAAACTGATGTCCTTTGTTTTGGCAATATGACCAATAAAGCCTCCGGCAAATGTATCACCAGCACCGGTTGGGTCAAATACATCTTCTAATGGAAGGGCGGGTGCAAAAAACACATGATTTTCATGAAACAGCAAAGCACCATGCTCGCCTTTTTTAATAATCAGGAACCTTGGGCCCATATCCATAATAGCTCTTGCGGCTTTTACCAGCGAAAACTCACCGCTCAATTGTCTTGCTTCGCCATCGTTCACCATCAGTACATCCACTTTCTTCAGCACTTCCTTCAAATCGTCCATGGCCACTTCCATCCAAAAGTTCATGGTGTCCATCACAATAAGTTTGGGGCGAATTTTCATTTGATTAATTACACTCAGTTGCAGCTTCGGCATCAGGTTACCCAACATCAAAAATTCAGCACCCTGGTAACTGTCTGGTACTATCGGGTTAAAGTCGGCCAGTACGTTCAAATCGGTAACCAATGTGTCCCGGGTATTCATATCAATATGGTACTTACCACTCCAGAAAAAAGATTTCTTGTCAGGCACAATCTCCACACCATCCAATTGTACACCACGTTTTTTCAGTTCGTCCATTTCCTCTTGTGGAAAATCGTATCCCACAATAGATATCTGCTGTATGGGCTGCACAAAATTGCTGGCAGCATACGCTACATACGTGGCCGAACCGCCAATAATTTTATCAACCTTGCCAAAGGGCGTTTCAATTGCATCAAAGGCCATGGTACCTACAGAAATGAGCGACATACAGAATCAGATTTTTTAGTGGTAATTAAAATGTAAAAACGGTGCAAAAGTAGCGGATTATATGCTGTTTTTGTTATGTTGCAGGCAAAATCATTAAAAACAGGCCAATCGGTTAAACATGCTGATTCATATACATCCGGATAATCCGCAGCCACGGCTGATAAAACAGGTTGCCGACTGCCTCAAAAGCGGCGGGGTTATCATTTATCCTACCGATACCATTTATGGGCTTGGGTGCGATATTTCGCAGCACAAAGCGGTGGAACGTATATGTAAAATAAAGAATGTAGACCCGGCCAAAGCGCAATTATCATTTATCTGCCGTGACCTGAGCCACCTGAGCGACTATACGAAGGGCATTGATACACCGCTTTACCGGGTGCTGAAGCATTACCTGCCCGGAGCTTTTACATTCATCCTGCCGGCAAGTAAGCAGGTGCCCAATATACTGCAGAGCAAAAAATCAACCATTGGCCTGCGAATACCCGATAACAATATTTGCCAGCATATATTAGATGAACTGGGCAACCCCATCCTCAGCGCCTCGCTGCCTGGCGATATGGTGGAAGAATATACCGACCCCGAAACCATGTACGAACGCTTTGGTAAACTGGTGGATATTATAATTGATGGTGGCCCCGGCGGTATGGAACCATCTACCATTGTGGATTGCACTACTGATGAGTGGAAAGTAACCAGGCAGGGATTGGGTGTGTGGGAAGAGGGGTGAGCCGGCCATTTGTTTTGCAAATACAACATCCTCATCCTGCAAAAATTGTATCCATGAAAATACGCTGCAAATTCGGCATTGATTTACCAGGATATCACAAAAGAATTTTAAAGGTTCTGATAATTATACAAATTCACTTTGGGGAAAGACCTGTATGTACGGGCAAAAACACCCAAAATTAAATTCAGGTACTTTTACGGGGGGAATGAACAGGCAATTCATGGACTTTTGTTTTGTAATCAATTCATTAATTTTAAAAACAAACAAAATGTCAATTATTCTCAAAAACTCACTTACACAAAGACTTGTTTATGCTACAGACATGCCGTCGGGCTCAGGTTATGTAGAAAGCGGGGGTACAAAAACCATGCCCGCAGGAACAAAGCAAATTTACTGGACGTCAAATCCCGATGCAAATCCTGGTGGTAATGATTTCGGTACAATAAAAGCCAAAGACGGCTTTATCTATGACGTAAATATTGCGGTGAAGGCTATCTGATACAGCCATAAAAAACATCAAGCAATTATTTATAATGGCGCCTGTATGAGCCTGAACCAAAAATGTTAAAAAATATACAGGCGCCATTTATACATTATTACCGGGATGAACCTTTTCTGTTAAAACGGCTTGCATTGATATGGTTGATACAACAAAAAAAGAACGCATTTTAATTATTGGTGATGCCGCTGCTTTCACGGGCTTTGCCAGGGTCATTTACGAAATTTTTTTTCCGCTGAAAGATAAATATGAGCTGGTTCAACTGGGTACCAACTACTTTGGTGATCCGCATAACTGGCCGTGGAAAATATTTCCTGCCGGTATTGACAAATACAGCCTGGGTGCACACCGGGTTAAAAGCCTGGTAGAGGGGTTTAAACCCAGCCTGGTTTTTATGCTGCAGGACCCCTGGGCCCTGGTTGCCTACTTTAAGGAACTGGAAGCATTTCCCCATATTCCCAAAGTGGTATATGCATCATTTAATGCCAAAAATATTGAGCCGCTTTTGCCACCACAATTGTGCCGTGCCAGCCGGCTGATGGTATACACAAAATTTGCAAAAGAAGCGCTGCAGGAAGCACTTTTGTACCACCCCGGCTTAGCCTTTCCGCCCATCAGCGTTTTGCCGCACGGGGTTGATACAAATGTATTTAAGCCACTGGCAAACAGCAGGGAGGAATCCCGGCGCATAGCCCGGCAGGCTATTTACCCGGCAGATAACGGGGCGCTGCAAAATGGGTTTGTGGTGCTGAATGCCAACCGTAACCAGCCAAGAAAGCGGATAGACCTTACCATGGAGGGCTTTGCCCTGTTTGCAAAGAACAAGCCCGGCAATGTGTTTCTGCACCTGCACATGGGCCTGAAAGATATTGGTTGGGACTTAAAATATTTAGCCAAAAGGTTTCAGATTGAAGACCGGGTTATTTATTCAACTGACGGGGATATGCAGCCTCACGTGGAAGAAACTTCGCTGAATACGATTTTTAATGCAGCAAGTGTTGGCATTAATACTGCCTCAAGCGAAGGATGGGGCCTGGTTAGTTTTGAGCAGGCTGCGGCCGGGCTACCGCAGATTGTACCCGACCATACCAGCGGAGGGGAGTTGTGGCCGGATTGTGCTTATATGCTGCCCGGTGATATTACCCTTATAAACCCGCATTCGAAAATTGACGAGTATATTATTCACCCGGAAGTGATTGCTAAAACGCTGGAGGAAGCCTGGGCAAACCCTGCAGAACTGGAAAATAAAGGGGTGCTGTGCTATAAAAATGCTACACAGGAAGCGTACAGGTGGTCAAACATCTCTGCTCGGTGGGAAGCTGTTTTTGACAGCCAACTGCAGCAGGCCGTAATGTAAAATACAGCGATAAGAGAGAACTCAGGATATTCACAAAAAAGTAAATCATCACAACTAATTAAATTAAAAAAATGAACCGTTTAAAAATAACAGTTGGGGTTTTGTTTTTTCTCATTCAGTCAGCAATATGTTTTGGGCAATCAAAACCAGCAGGGCCGTTTAAGCGTGTTTTTGTTATCATGCTCGAAAATGAAGATCTGGACATGGTAATGAAAGATGTTAATTTTAAGCGCATAGCTGATTCAGGCACATTAATCACCAATTATGATGGTGTAACCCATCCTTCTCAACCCAACTATATAGCAACCATTGGGGGCGATATATTTTATAAGACTAATGGAAATTATGGAGACGGTACCGTTAATATCAATGCGACTAACCTTGTTGATTTGCTGCAAGCAAAAAAAGTATCCTGGAAAGCTTATATGGAAGACCTGCCTGAAAATAATAAAACGGTAAGTTCTTATCCTGCACAAACCCCGCTTTACTTCAGAAAGCACAATCCATTTATTTCCTATATAAATAACCAACAGCCCCCAAGGCTGAATTATATTGTAAATGCTAAAAGGCTTTCAACAGACCTTGCTCAAAATACGGTTCCATCTTTTTGCTGGTATTCACCCAACATCCAGAATGACGGGCACACTCCACCACCACCCTGCAACCAGAGGATAGCAGGTGGCGACACTTGCCATATAGGGTACGCAGGGCGGTGGCTGAAAGGGTTTATTGGTATGCTGCAAAGCTATCCCAGCTTTACCGATAGTACGCTGATTGTAATTACATTCGATGAAAGCTGGACACAAAGCAAGGGTGGCAAAAATGTAGTGGGGCCTATTTATACCCTTTTGATGGGGCCTGCAGGTGTAATACCCAAGGGCTTACAATATGCCGGCTGTCCAACAGGTAAAACAAAACCTCTCTGCAGGTACGATCATTACAGCTTACTGGCTGTTATAGAAAATATTTTTGGCCTCGGCAGCCTTGGACGGAATGATAAAACGGCATTAACTTTTGAGGCTATCTGGAAGAAAAAATGATTTTAGCACCAAATACTGAAATTACGGCTGTTGGTGTACACCTGCTGTAATTGTTGATTGCACTGCAGATTGGTGGGCCGTAACCAGGCAGGGATTGGGTGTGTGAGAAGAGGGGTGAGGGTTTGTGTGAATTGACAACATTATACTGTCAGAAATTGCGCTGCTGTCATAACCGGTATAACGGCTGTTTTGTAGTCTTTCAGGTTTCTTGTTAAGAGTATTTTGATATTATTTTCAATTGCTGTAAAATATTGAATCCCATCTTCAAAATCCCTGAAGTCTGACGATAACGCAAGTTCTATCGCTTTATCTGTTACCGCCAACACCGTAACCAATGTTTTGAACTTTAACAGTTTTTTTCTTGCCTGGTCAGCACTGTATTGCTTAGACAAAATATAGTTAAGCTTGGCAAAGCACAGGGACGAAACACAAACCTGGATATCTCCTTTATCAGCCGAAGAAAACAATTTTGCAGCATGTTCAAAAAAAGGTTCCCGGGCAGCTAACAAGTCCATCACAATATCTGTATCAACAAATACTTTTTCCATTTATTGGTATTTAGTGGTCAGGTGGTCGGCGTAAGCTTTTTTATGGTCATAGTCTTCCGGCAATTGTATAATTCCGCTTAAACTCTTTACTAAGGGAGTGATTTCTTCTGCTTCCGAAGGCTCATTTGTAATCCGTTGCAGGTATCCTTCAATTAGTTTTGAAAGGCTGATTTTTTGAAGCCGGGCATAATCTTTTGCTTTTTCAATAACGGCCTGCTCAAGCTTTAAGGTTAATTTAGTATCCATCTTCAATAATTTACGTACAAAACTAACATAATTGTACGTATTAGACAAGTTTTTCTAACCAACAATTGTTTGTAAAAACCTCAAGGTATTCCCATCCACATCCGTAACATAAAACTCCCGGTTTCCCCAAGTTTGATTGAGCGGCCCCTGGTGTACGGGTGAATTTTCCCTGCCGGATGTATCTAACCCCCGCTGTACATATTTTGCAAACTGTTGATTAATATCCTGCACCAGTACATTGGCGGCAATACCCATTTGCTGGTCACCCTCCAGTATGGTGAGCATCAGCTCCGCATCACCGTTTTTCAAAAGAACAACCCAGTCATCCGCAGAAGCTCCCGGTTCTTCAGTTCAAAATCCAATATGCCCGTATAAAAAGCAATGGCGGCAGGCATATTGCGGCACCGGAAAAGGGGAATCATTTTCATTTTATATTTTTATTGAGACTACTATTCCTCCTTCCTCCTCACAATCAAATACCAGTTATTTTCCAGCGGCAGGTACCCATACTCGTAGCAGAAATAATAAATATTGCCCTTTTTATTGGTGTACGTATGGGTAAGGTACTTAAACTGAAAGCCCAGTTGCAGCAGCCTGTCCCGGGTAATTTTAGCCATTTCCTCCGTTTCGGGCAGGGCATCACTCAATATGCGGCGGTTTTTGCGCAGGGCATTGTTGATGTTGCGTACTAAATTGTTGTCGCCGCCCTTTGCCTGGTTGTTGTAATTGTTGCGGCAAAAGTCGTCGCAAAACTTTTTATCTACTCTTCCCCGAAGTTTTTTGCCACAGGCTGTGCAGGCATTAGCAGTGTTGTCTGATGTCATATAGTGCTGGTTTACAACAGCTAAGATAGGGAATTATCCGACAACAAACGTTTACAAACGGTTACATCCGGTAATAAACGTTTAAAAACCGGCTACGGCTTTCCGGCCATCCCATCTTTGCACTGTCAACGGTTTGGTACCACCGGCTGACTGAGATAACAAAATTTAAAAAACGTGAAGCGGCCAATAAAACAAAAAGGCAGGCAACACACAAAACGAAAGATTATGTACGCTTTAAAGAACAAAGTTCAATTGATTGGCAACCTGGGCAAGGCACCAGAAGTGATTAACACAGAAAAAGGAAAGAAGCTGGCGAGGTTCAGCATTGCTACCAACGAGAGTTACCGCAATGCACAGGGCGAAAAAATTACAGATACACAATGGCACAGCCTGGTTGCCTGGGGTAAAACAGCCGAAATAGCAGAAAAATACCTGCTTAAAGGTACAGAAGTAGCCGTGGAAGGGAAATTGGTGAGCCGCAACTACATTGACAAAGAAGGCAACAAAAAATATGTTACCGAGATACAGGTAAATGAGATATTGGTTTTCGGCAGCAAGGCCGCATCCTAAAATTGCTGGAACGCCGGTGATGATCCGGGTAACAGCCCTGAACCGGCGTTCCTTTATTCTTTTTTTATCCCTTGGGGGATATGAATAAATGAATGTGATTGAGATAAGCCCCTGCAGGGCGCAATCTTATTAAACAACAAAAAAAATTACAGACTAAGCCCCATCGGGGCGACATGTTGGTAAAGATAAAGGAGCACCAGCGTGCAGATAATACCTGCACAAAATAGAAAACAGGTTCGGGAGAAAATTTTCATAAAAAAATGAAGCCCTGTTACCAATCTGTATTTTATTTTCATGCTGGTGTTCCGTTTTTTATAGTAGCTTTCCATTTCAATAATGTATGTCGGCAACCGATACAACCAATCAACATTTTAAATTAGCGGCCGGGTTTGTTAACCAGACGAACCGCCCCGTATTTCTTACCGGTAAGGCAGGTACGGGTAAAACCACGTTTTTAAAATACATAAAGGAAACTACCTTTAAAAAAACGGCGGTGGTGGCACCTACGGGTGTAGCCGCCATCAATGCAGGCGGCGTAACCATGCACTCTTTTTTCAGCCTTCCCTTTGGGCCGTATATACCAGTGATGCAGGGCGGGTGGAACAGCAATGCCGTAAATAAGCAATCGCTTTTAAAAAACATTAAATTCAATACCAGTAAAAGAGAGCTGATACAGGAGCTGGAATTGTTAATTATTGATGAGGTAAGTATGGTAAGAGCCGATATGCTGGATGCGGTAGATACCATCCTGCGCCATTTCCGTCACATGCCGCATGTACCTTTTGGTGGACTGCAGGTGCTTTTTATCGGCGATCTTTTTCAGTTGCCCCCGGTATTGAACAACGAAGACAGGGAACTGCTGCAACCTTATTACAAAAGCCCCTTTTTTTTTGAAGCGCTGGTGCTGAAAGAAGCACCGCCGGTGTTTATTGAACTAAAAAAGATTTACCGGCAAAATGAAGCCAGCTTTATCAATATACTCAACAATATCCGCAACAACAAGGCCAACGAGCATGACCTTGAGCAACTGCACCTCCATTACCGCCCCGGCTATGAGCCAACGGCTGGTGAACAATACATCACCCTTACTACACACAATGCAAAGGCTGAAACCATTAACCAGCACCAGTTGGCTAAGCTGCCGGGTAAACAATACGGGTTTGCTGCGGAGATAAAAGGTGATTTTGGTGAAAAAGCTTTTCCGGCTGATGAATCTCTTTTGCTGAAGGAAGGTGCGCAGGTAATGTTTATTAAAAACGACAAAGGCGAATTCAGGCGGTTTTACAATGGCAAAATTGCCACCGTAACAAAAATAGAAGCCGATAAAATATTTGTGCAACCCGCAGGCGAAACAGCCGAAATGCAATTAGAAAAAGAGACCTGGAAAAATATCAGGTACAATTACAATAAAGAAAAGGATGAGGTGAATGAGGAGGAGCAGGGGAGTTTTACACAATACCCCATCCGCCTTGCCTGGGCAATTACCATACACAAAAGCCAGGGGCTTACTTTTGAAAAAGCAATTGTAGATGCTGGTGCCTCCTTTGCCCCCGGGCAGGTGTATGTAGCGCTTAGCCGCCTTACCAGTATGGAAGGGTTGGTGCTGTATTCAAAAATTCATCCGCAAAGCATTAGTACCGATGAACGGGTACTGGCATTTTCGGCTAATGAAATGAACGAAGATGCACTACAGGAGCAGTTGAAAGCCGAGCAGCGTGTATTCATCAGCCAGTCGCTGTTAAAAAGTTTTGATTGGAGCAAATTAGTAGATGCCCTCAATGTATTTTATGAAGAGTTTGAGCACCGGCTGATACCCGATAAAAACGATGCCGCTGCCTGGGCGCACAATTTGCTCGGCCGCCTTACCGCACAGCAGGAAGTAGCACTGAAATTCAACAGGCAACTGGAGTATTTACTCACAACCGCACCCCAGGATGGGTATGTACAACTGCACCAGCGTGTATGCGCCGCAGTGGCTTATTTTGAAAAAACGCTGAATGAAGCAACAGAAGAACTGAAAAAACATATTGCTGCTTTTAAAATAAAACAGCGGGTAAAAAAATACCTGAAAGAGCTGGGCGATATATCCATTGTACTGAAGCGGAAAAAACTGCACCTGGAACAATCGATAGCCATTGCAGAAGGATTGAAGAAGGGCATTGATACCGAAGTGCTGCTGCAGCAGGTGGAAGAGCAGAAAAAAGCAGGTAGCATTATAGAAGCACCAATAGAAGCAAGTGCCAAGCTGCCCAAAGGCGAAACAAAGCGCATCAGCCTGGCTATGTTCGGGCAGGGAGAAACCGTTGCCGACATTGCTAAAGCAAGGGGCATGGCCTTTAGTACCATTGAAGGGCACCTGGCCGAATTTATAAAAACTGGTGAAATAAAAGTGGAAACCCTGGTGCCCGAAGCAACAATCAGCACCATCAATAAAGCCATGGATGAAAACCCCAATTCGCCCAATGCCGCATTAAAAGAATTACTGGGTGATGCCATTTCGTATGCACAGATAAGGGCTGTGCAGTATCACCGGCAATGGCAGGCTGAAAAAAATAACCATTATGGGGCGTAAATATTTTTTTTACTGTTATCAGGTGGTGCTAAGGTATCAGTAATTGGGCATGCCTTTTATAAAAAAAACGGGATTCCCCGGTTTTAATAATATACTGTAAGAGCAGCTAAGGCGTACAGGAAATGCTGGCATCCCATGCATCAGACTGTGGCCCCGTGGACGTTTCTACCCGCAGGGTATATGTATTACTGCTCCCCTTGGTGAAGGTAATATATTTAGTACCAGGTCCGTTAAGCGAGCCACCCCATGGGCCTGGATAGGTAGCATAACCAATCCAGCCAGTACTGGCTACAAGACTGCCACTGGCATCATAAATGTTAAAGCGGTTAGGCACTTCCACCGAGTTGCAGTAAACAGTAACCAGTTTGCCGGTAGCCAGGCAGCTAAGGTCAAATGATTTGGCGGGATAGTTATAATAGCCATACCCTGTGTAGGTGCCGCTGAAGCCGGTTCCACAGTTGCATCCGGGGCAATTGGTACAGGGTGCTGGATTGGGACAGGTACAACTTACTGACACATCCCAGGCATCATTCTGTGGCCCTGTGGAAGTTTCTACCCGCAGGGTATAATTACCTGTACCGGTTTTGGGAATGGTAAGCGTTTTAGTACTGGGTCCATTTAGTATGCCGCCCCATGGCCCGGCATAAGTAGCATAGCCAATCCAGCCGGTAGAGGCAACAAAATTGCCATTGGCATCATACACTGTAAAGCGGTTGGGCACTTCTACCGAATTGCAGACCACAAAAAAATTGCTGTTAGCATTGAGGCAGGCCACATTGATGTTATCAATAGGGTAAGTATAATAACCGGAGCCGGCATAGCGGCCGCTGAAACCGCCACCACAGGCCGCTGTGGTATTGGGTGTAATGCTTCCCTGATCAATTTTTTCTGGAGGAGCTTGCATAGCCTCCGCCGGAAAGTTTGCCGCATTGCCACTGTTGTCAGTGCCAGATTTTGAACAGCGGAATTGCAAAAAAAGGAGCAGGAAGATGGTTGTAACGGCCAATAGCCGTGATGGAATTTTTTTCATAATTGATGTTTTTTGTTAAATAATAAAATTAAAACACCCGATTGCAGAAAAGGTTCATACAATTAAAAAAATCAAAGTTGGTTTGCCGGGTAAAGGTTTAAAGTTCGGGGTAAGCATTGCTTTCAACCTTTAACTTGGCGCCATGCAAAACGCATAAACATTTGCACAGATGTTGCCGTTTATACCAATTAGACGGATTAATACCCGATCCCTGACTCTCAATCCCCTGCTGTAAGCCCACTTCCAATTCAGGAAACAAATACACCTCCTTTGAAAAAGCCATGGATGAAAATCCCAATTTGCCCAATGCCGCATTAAAAGAATTACTGGGTGATACCATTTCGTATGCACAGATAAGGGCAGTGCAGTATCACCGGCAATGGCTGATGGAAAAAAGATAAAAATGAAAATGGTTGATAAACAAATTTTGTTGCGGGCAGGTACTGGAAAAATATATACTTTTCAATAAGTAATAAAAGCGTCACACCTGTTTATCTACACTTACCAATTGGTTTTTTATAGCATAAATAATAATACTTGCTGTATTGTGTACTTCCATTTTTTCTAATATACGGGTGCGGTAACCTTCAATAGTGCGGTAACTGAGGTTTATCTGGGTGGCAATTTCTTTGCTGGTAAGCCCGTTGCATATTAATTTAATAATTTCCAGTTCGGTATCTTTAAAAGAAACTTTCTGCCGCTGCTTATACGGATTAAACCGGCTGCGGGCAATCATCTTAGTTATTTTTATGGTAGTATGGCTGCAATAATAGTTTTGCTTGTTGTATACAGATTGTATGGCCGATTCCATTTCTTCCTTAGTGGCATTTTTTACAAGGTAGCCCATGGCCCCTGCTTCCAGCATTTCAATAATCTGCTCTTCATCTTCATACATGGTAAGGCCAATAACACCAGTCTCAGGAAAATTTTCCACGATGTAACGGGTGGCTTCAATACCATCCTTCACCGGCATTTTAATATCCGTCAGCACAACATCGGGGCGCAATGCTGCAACCATATCCATCAGTTCTTTTCCATTGGTGGCCTGTGCCAGTAACTTCACACCGTCGAGCCTGCTCAGCAGCAGTTGTAATCCGTCGCGGTATATTTCGTGGTCATCGCCAATCACTACTGTTATCATATTTCTTCTGCATTTTTATTGCCAGGCATAGGTATTACCAGTTCATATCGCACGCCTTCTCCCGGCCTTGAGTATAAAAAATATTTACCATTCAAAATTTCAACCCTGCTTTTGATATTGGACAGCCCATAGCCGGTTGATACAAAATTATGATCCTTGTAATCAAACCCCTTACCATTATCACTCGTATAAATCATCAGGTTAGTATCCTCCACTTCAAAATTAAGTTGCAGTATTGTTGCCTGTGAGTATTTGATGGTGTTGGTGATAATTTCCTGTATAATGCGGTAAAGGTTCAGTTCCGCCTCTTTATTGAAACCCAGTTCTGCTTCGGTAAACAGGAAATGGATACTGAAGGGTACATAATTTTCAATGTTAAAAACATACCCTTCAAGGGCCTTCCGGAGGCCATTGCGTTCAAGTGTTTTAGGCATCAGCATATTTGCCATTTCCCGTATCATAGTAATGCCGCTGTCGAGGTACTTATTGATGTTGCCAATCAGGTGCTTGTCCTGGTCGGTATGCTGTGTGAGTGCGTTTACATATATTTTAATAGTGGCCATAATCGGGCCAAGATCGTCGTGAAGATCTGATGATAGTTTTTTGCGTTCAGCCTCTGTGGTGCGTATCTCAGCTTTCACCTTTTCTTTGTTAAATTTTTTCTGCTGCTTATAAAATGACACCACAAACCCGATAATAATTATCGTAAGCAGCAGGCTGAATATGAGAACTTTTAAATAGACTTTGCTTTCTTCGGCATCCATAATAAAGCGATTGCGTATAATAAATTTGCTGCGGCATTTATAATTACATAAATCAGCGTGGTGTATTTCCATAAAGCAGGGCCCGGTTCAAAAAGCGATGAGCTGTTGATGAGATAAATAAATGCGCTGAAAGAAAAATAAAAAATGATGCCCAGGCAAACATACAAATATGGGTTTTTTACAAGATAACTATTATTGCGGATATAAATAGTGCTGAGCTGGTTAATAGCAAAAAGTACCAGTACCAGCGAATAAGACAACCTGAAAATAATATTATCCCTGCTGATGCTGCTGATAATAAAGTTGTCGGTTATCCACAGCAGCATAAAGAATATGAGAAACCCACGGCGCAGTAATGGATGATAACGCACAAAGGCCCCCCAGTTGTGAAACAGCCACAGGATAATAAAAAAATCGAGCAGCATAAAAATATTGTATGCGTAAAGGTTGTTTTTGATAGTGATGCGCAATACAGTGGCCATTACCTCAGCCAATACCCCCAGCCATATATTAAAGGCCAGGGGTTTGAACTCTTTAGTCATTACGCTGAACTTTGCAAGTGCAATTATTGCAGGAATAAGAATAACCCAGCTTGCAAAATAAAACCAACTATACATTTTGGATAAAATTTAATTAAAGATACAGGTTGCAATTAATTGCCGCCGGTATAAACACCTTCGCAGGCTTGCGGGCAGGGAGCACCCATTTCAACAATCAGACCTGTTTCAGGATCATCTGGCACAATACCATTGCTCGTTTGATTTCTTGACAATACATCTCTTCCAAGCTGATCAACACCAACTATTACAATGTGCTGCCGACTGTCTGTATCCAGCCCGTTGTATACCCTGAAGCTGCAGATACCGGGTTGGTTCAGTATAGCCTGAATAACAGTAGCAGGAAAAGTTTCTGCCAATACCCACCCGCCCCGATCAAATAACTGGCATACCCTGCCGGGAATACGGGATGCTATCCTGTAATTATCAACCAGTTGGTAAGCATACTGCAATGTAATAAAATGGTTTACACTGCTTACTCCGCAGGTAGGAGGCAAGTCGGTTGATAGCCTCGCATTTTCTGCTCTGGCACGAAGTTCAGTTGCTTCAGCCTGTACATCATTTGTTTCATTTAATTGGTTTCTTTTGCAGGCGACCAGGCTTACCATAATTGCTAATCCCAAGCAAAATGTGATTTGTTTTAAGTTTTTACCTAACATAGTTGAATTGTTTTATGCAAAACTATGGCCGTGCCATACACCATACAAGGGAACTAATACCCGATATTATGCGTGGAAACACGCAGCCGGATTTACGCAGTAACTATTGAGGCTCGTTAAAAACAGCAAGCATACTGGTTTGTAAATCGCTGATATTAAGCCTGTTATGATTTATTGCCCGCTCCATATTTTCGGAACTACTGATAACCCATTAGATTTTCTAACATATTTGAATGGCTTTGATGTGTTGTGTCAGGCACAAATACCTGCAAACAATACTCATAAAAAACAATCACCTACTTACAGGAAATACCTGCCATACTCAAGCATCATACTCAAGGTTTCCACGCTAAAAACAACGTGGTAATTCATTTATATTCAGGAAGTTATACGCTTTTTCCCGGCCTCAGTAGTTTCTATGTTTGTGATGCAGAACAGGAGGTGCAAGGCTGAAGGGGGGAGTAAAACAGCGACTTAAATGAGTATTAAATAGCATAACAAGTGGGCAAACCCAAAACCACTATAAAAGAAGTAGGGCGAAATGCCGAAAGCGATAGTGTAGGCAAATTTTTAAAATAATTTTAACATGAAATCAATTAAAACCAAAATTGCCTGTTTTATTGGTATGCTGGCAATGCTATTGCTGGGTACAAATGCGTCTGCACAAATGGTTGAGGGTAAGCCAACCGCTGAAAAAGTTGCACAGTTGCTCAGTACAAATGATGCAAAGCTTATAGCAGCTCAACTTGCCCGTGAAGGCTACAAGGCTGCCGGGCTTAACAATGAGGGTACAAATACCCTGTCAAACCCAGAGGATGCCACAGTACCTTTTAATACCATCGCAGTTACCGATTTCCGCAATTCGGCTGGTAATATAGTACAGTTGTATACACATGAAGAAATAGACAATGGCCTGGTAACCGTGGTAACCCGTGGCGAAGATGATGTAAACGAATACAAGGTTGTGTCAGGAAGAGTACTGGTGCAAAGCAAAGGTATATATGATGCTACCAAAGCGTTAACCAATGTTAATAAAGAAATAGACTTTGCCAAACTCTGGGATTGCCTTAAAAAACACTACAAGGGATGTACAAACATGCAACCCTGCTTTGATTGCATTAAAGCCTGCTTTAATAACAATAAAAAGATATGGAAAAAACTCTGGTGCAGCGCAAAATGCAGCAGTTGCTACAATTGTGTACTCAGCATAGCTAAGGTTGTTTGGTGCTATTTTTCATAATTCATAATCAAATCTGATAAGCCTGATGTAAATAAAACCTGAATTTAAAACGATTCAGGTTTTATTTGCCACGGGTACACAGCTTAAGCAATAAGTTAATTATTCATTTCATTTTACTAAAACTAATTATCATGTTGATGCTGCGATATCTTGCCGGGTTGTTATGGCTGATTTTGTTCAACAATACCTACGAAGTTCAGGTAAATGAACAGCTTGCCCTGGGCAGAACAGGCCCCGACTGTGCCGGAAGAGGTATTTGCGGCTTTTCACGAACAACCGGTACCGAAGGTAATACACAGGTAGCCTACACAAGTTCCGACAGCCTGCTTAATGTAAGTATTATAAGAGCCCGGCTTACCGGTGACGAAATGCTGAAACAATTTGGCACTAAAAATACAAAAGCCATATTACCGCAACCGGTAGCATTTTCAGTAGAAGCAGATTACCAGTTGAGCCATCAATTAAAAAACGATTTGTATATACCCGCAGGTATTACCCGGATCAGCAGCGGCAACTATGCTATAGTACAAACAAATGATTTAATCATCGTAAGTTTTAAACTGCAGTAATACATGAAAACAATTACCGTTATCATCGCTATATTTTGTGCAACAGGCCTCAGGGCAGGCTTGCCTCCCGGCAATCCGGGTTTATCAGACTCTCTGATAAATACAGTAATGACTGAACTGGAAAAGGAATGTAAAGACCTGCGCTGCGTTTACAATAAAAAAATTAGCGAAGCAGAAAATAGATTAAAAAATACCCGGCAGCGGCTTGCCATGAGCAGCAGCGCTGATGAAAAACTGACCATCCTGATTCTTAAAGATTCACTGATGGACGCCTTGGCTTCGCTGCAATTTTCGGAAGCAAATGACATCAGTAAAGTACGTTACAGAAAAGGGATACAGATTATTAAAATACTCTACGAAAAAGTACTCAGCCTCGATCATCATTTTGCTGCAGTACGTACATTTAACGAAATAAGTAATCTTTCCAACCCAAACCATTACACCGAATTTCAAAAGGTAAAGGAAATGCTGAATGCACAAACAGATAAAAAGAAAGGGTTTGAACTTACAGAAATTCTTGATAAGAACATTTATACCTCAATTGTATCCTCGCTGTTTAAAATTTTCACTTCCAATAAAGACCGTGGCGAAAAAACAGCCGATTTAAAAAATGTTGAGTGTGTTATTGACTTTACCCTGCGGATACACCAGGACCTTAAAACAATTTTTTATGAAACCTCTTTTCTGCAGCAGAGTAACGATGGTATAAAAGTGAATATAGAGCAGCTCTTCAGAGATTATACCAAGCCCATCCGGTACGAAAACAGCCTTGATGACTGCCGCAATAAGGATGACTGGGATATGATTGACGACCTGCTGGATGTATATGTGAAGCGGATGAATGAACCAGGAAGCAGCAGGGACCAGGCGGTGAGTAAAAACAGTAAAATGCAGATTAATCTTGAATTTCAGATAGACAGGCTGCTGCAGTTTATTGCATTGTATAATAATTTTATTGACCAGGGCGAAAAATATTACGGCAAGTTCAAACTGGTACTTAACAATTACGGCAGCACCAATCCCTGCGCTGCTGTAATCCCTTCTGAGTATAAAAAACTGGCCGACGATATTGACATTGCCATCAATAAATTTAAAACAGCCTATAAGCCGGTAGAAGTAAATGGCAGCAAATTGAAAGAATTGCTTTATGGTATTAACGAAACAGAATAAGCGGCATCACACTGCGTTTAACATCACCTGAAATCAGGCTTAGCCCCGCAAAGTTCCAAAACAACCAGCACATAAAAAACATTTCAGCGCATATAAAAGCAGCTTATCTTTGTAATGACTGACTGCCTTTTATAAATTCCAAAATAATGAGCTATGCAACGATCTGTTATAACAGGAACGGGCTGTTACATCCCTGCTGAGGTAAAAACCAATAAAGATTTTATCATCAATAGTTTTTATGGTGAAGACAATGAGCCCATTACCACACCGCCGGAAGAAGTGGTGGAAAAATTTAAAGGAATTACCGGCATTGAAGAAAGGCGCTATGTAAGCACCGGCCAAAACTCTTCCGATATTGCCTCCATTGCAGCACGCATAGCCATAGAAGATAGCGGCATAGACGCTGAAACACTTGACCAGGTAATAGTGGCGCATAACTTTGGCAACGTAGTAAAGCATACCATACAAACAGATGTACTGCCTGCATTGGCAAGCCGTGTAAAGCACGACCTGGGGATACACAATCCCAACTGTGTGGCATACGATATTTTATTTGGCTGCCCCGGCTGGTTGCAGGGGGTAATACAGGCCGACGCTTACTTTAAAGCAGGCATAGCACATAAAGCATTGGTGGTAGGTACAGAAACACTCAGCCGGGTGCTGGATCTGTACGACAGGGACAGCATGATTTTTTCTGATGGCGCCGGCGCATCGGTAGTGGAGTACAGGGAAACTGGTGACAATGGCAGCGGCATATTAAGCACCGCAGTACAAAGCCATTGTATTGATGAAGCCTATTACCTGTACATGGGCAAGTCAAACTTTCCCGGTAGTGATCCACGCATCCGTTATATAAAAATGAAGGGCCGTAAGGTATACGAATATGCCATGAAGCATGTGCCGCTGGCTATGAAGGAATGTCTTGAGAAAGGAAATATTGATATAACTGCAATTAAAAAAATATTTATTCACCAGGCCAATGAAAAAATGGATGAAGGTATCATCAAGGCGCTGTTTAAACTCTACGGCATACGCCAGATACCGGATTACATTATGCCCATGAGTATACACAAACTGGGCAATAGTTCTGTAGCCACCATCCCTACTGTGTACGACCTGGTGCGGAGGGGCAAACTGGAAAATCACCAACTTCAAACAGGTGATATTGTATTATTTGCCTCCGTTGGTGCCGGTATGAACATTAATGCGGTTTGCTACAGGGTGTAATAAACCTGTATATGAAAAAATTATGCGAAGACTTATAACAACTTTTCTTGTAGTACTCGTTTTGCTATCGGGTTGCGGGCCCACTATTTACAAAGCACAAGGGTTTGAGCAACAAACTGCCGTCCATAAAACAGCAGCCATATTACCAGTTATAGTGCATTTTAAATTAAAACCAAGGGAAAAGAGAAAAACAGACTCTGTCTGGTTGAAGCAGGAGGAGGAGAAAAAAGGGATGGAAATGCAGCGTAAAATGTATAACTGGTTTTTAAAAACAAGTGATAACTATACAATAAGCTTCAAGGATATTACTCAAACAAATGATGCATTACTCCTGGCTGGAATAAAATATGCTGACATTGAAACAAAAACAAGCATCGAGTTGGCTGAGTTGCTCGGCGTGGATGTGGTTATTGCTGCAAACACAGTTATTAAGATGCCGGTAAGTGAAGGGGCTGCCGTTATACAGGCCTTGCTATCGGGGCCCTATGGCATCGGGAGTAATGAGGCGGAGATTTCTATTACTGCATTTGATACTGCACAGGGGGGCGTGGTATGGAGATACGAATTTGCCGCCACAAGATCAGTACTGATGAGTAATAATGAACTGGTTGATGTGCTGATGAAAAACGCGGCTAAGAAATTTCCTTATAAGCATAATTGATGCTGACTTATCTGGCTGGTGGGGCGGATAGCTGTCAGTGGTAATTTTGGAAAGTATCCGGTATAACTAAAACGATTCCCTTTTACCCCCTATATTTGCAAAAAAATTTATACTCAAAATGAAAAAACAAATTGCCCTTTTGGCCTTCCTTGCTGCTTTTATATTTAGTTGCAGCCCAACTATTTACAAAGCGCAGAATTTTGACAGCCTTACTGCGAACCATAAAACGGTTGCAATTTTACCGGCAGAAGTAAGCATCACCCTGCGGCCCAACGAAATGAAAAATACAACTACCGAACAACTTAAGGAAAGTGAAGAGAAAACCGGGTTGGGCATACAGGATAAAATGTATACCTGGTTCCTTAAAAGAAGCGGAAAGTTTAAATACACAGTTACTTTTCAGGACATCAGCAAAACCAATGCGCTGCTGCTGCAGGCTGGTATAAAATATGCTGACATGCAGGCAAAAACCAAAGATGAACTGGCCAGGTTGCTGGGTGTAGATGCCGTTATCACTACAAAAGCATCCATGAAAAAGCCTATGAGCGACGGCGCTGCAGTTGCTTTAGGATTGTTAGTGGGGGCATGGGGTCCCACCAACGATGTGCAAACATCTATCGTTATTAACGAAGCACAAAAAGGCGACCTGGTGTGGAAATACGATTACAACGCCAGCGGATCGGTGGGCAGTAATACTGACAGGCTGGTAAACGCTTTGATGAGAAATGCATCCCGGAAATTTCCCTACAACGACAAATGATGAAAGCCAATAAAAAATATTACCGCCTCAAAAGGGCGGTTTTTTAGTAAAATACCTCCCCATTGTTGCATTGGTTTGCCTTTTCCCTTATTTTAGCAACTTATCCGAAAATACTTATAATGAAAGTAAAATACTTAACAGTGCTGTTATGCCTGGTTTTGCTGCAATCAATGCCGGCACAAAGCCAGTACTTATATTACGGATCAATTGCCGAAAAGGATGTGGAGCAGGCCAATGACCTTGCAGCGAAATACAAGGAGGATAAATACCTCAGCCACTATTATGAAACACTGTATTCATTTGATACCGACAAGAATGAATTTGACCAGCCGGTGGTAACTGTTCAGGAAGATGGGCAGGCGCAGTTTATAACACTGCAGCCCAATGCGCTCTTTCAGCACTATTTTTTTTACAACAAATTTCTGAATATTAAAAAATTTACCCGCAGTCTCAGGGCCGCTCTTAATTATTCAACAGTAAGTAAAAAGCCAACTGACCGGGCAGTAACGGATGAAAATATTTTTTTTGATGACAGCCGCGTGGCTTTTCATACCTACCAGATGGATGCCATTGGCCGCAAAGGTAAATCGGATTGGAAAATTGAATACAAAGATGGCAAATACCTTACCCGCATTTTCTTTAACGAAAGCTTTCCGGTAGAAAAAAGAATGGTGGAGTTTGAAGTACCCGACTGGCTGGATATTGAACTGCAGGAATTTAATTTTAAGGGATACAATATTGAAAAAACTGAGGAAACAAAAAAAAATGGTAAGCGCATCATCCGCTACATCGCTTATAATCTTAATGGGGTAAAAAGGGAAGATAATTCCATTGGGGCAGCATACATCTATCCGCATCTTGTTTTCCGCATTAAATCTTTTGAATATAAAAAAGAAAAAGTACGTGGTTTTGAAAACCTGCAGGATGTATACAACTGGTACAGCCTGCTGTATCAACAATGCAAAAATGACATTACCCCGCTGAAACCAATTGTACAAAAATTAACTGCTTCACTTAAAACAGATGAAGAAAAAATACAAGCTATTTATTACTGGGTGCAGGACAATATCCGCTACATTGCTTATGAAGATGGCTACAGTGGTTATATCCCTTCCTCCGTGCAGGAAACCATCGCTAATAAATACGGGGATTGTAAGGCCATGGCCAACCTGCTTACAGAAATGCTGAAGCTGGGGGGCTATGATGCTCATTATACCTGGATTGGTACCAATCATATCCCTTATGGCCGCATACCTTCCATGTGTGTGGACAATCACTGCATTTCCACCCTTTATTTTAAAGGAAAAACTTATTTTCTGGATGGTACCGAAAGCTATATGACTTTTGGCGAAAATGCCTGGCGCCTGCAGGGCAAAAGTGCTTTTATTGAGAAGGGAAAAACCTATGAGGAAATAATAGTGCCGGTAACCAATGCGGCAGAACATAGTGTAAAAACAAAAGCCGCCCTCTCATTGAATGGTGAAAAACTGAAAGGGCATATAACGGTAAACTATACGGGCAACCTGCGCACCAGTTTTCAGCAATACTACCAGGACCTTGCTATGACAGAGAAAAAAGAAGAAATAAAGAGTGCCATTGAATTTGGCAATTCCAATGTGGTGGTGAGTAATATTAAAACCAGCGACCTTAACAACCGCAACCTGCCGGTACAAATAGAGGGTGATATTGACTTTGCCAATGCGGTAAACATTATTAACAATGAGATATACGTGGGGCTTGACTTTTTTCCTAAATCGCTCAGCCGCTATTACCCCGAAGAAAAAAGAAAACTTGGCTACGAATTCAGCGGGCTGGTAACGTTTGATGATGAGATAGAATTGACATTGCCCGCAGACAGGAAATGTACCGACCTGCCCGATGCACTGAATATCAGTAACGATTACATGAGTTTCAGCGGCTCTTATACAGTTAAGGGTAACAAAGTTGTGCTGAAGAAACTGTTATCGGTTAAAAGCGCTATGATGCCCGCAGACAAGTTAACAGAATGGCGGCAAAACCTGGAAAGGCTCAAGGATTTTAATACACGCCTTTTTGCCATTGTAAAAAAATAACCGTAACCTTTAATACAATCAGTAATGAAATATAAAATATTTACACTTGCCCTGCTGGCTGCCCTGGTTTTTTCATCTGCCGCCAATGCACAGGATATTATTGACGAGGACTTTATTGCCGACCTGCAAAAACAGGCAGTATCGCTGTGGAGTGAAGCTGATGCAGATTTTGACAACAATATCATCCCTGCAAGGTGGGGAGATGAGAGCGCTATAGTAATGGGCTATAAAAAATACCTGGCTTTTGACAGGGAAGGATATTTTCTTAGGAAGAAAAAAGACCTGGAGATACTGGAAAAACGGCGGTTTAAGATAAAACTGATGGACAATAATTCTGTAAAAACCTTTTCTACGCTTTACTTCCGTTATGCATCCAAAAAAGATGGCTTTGGCGTAAAAGTGCGCAAGGCCGACGGAACCGTGCAGGATGTACCCCTTGGTAAAGCTGTGGCCATTGAAGACAAAGATGATGTACCGGAGTTTTTTAAGGGAACCTTAGACAGGCAGGTAAGCAAAAGGGATGAATATTATAAAGTGCCGGTAAGCAACCTGCAGCCCGGCGACATTCTGGAATATGTAAGCGTAACCTTTAATGTAAAAGATGTAACACCCAGAAATTCGATGATGTTTTACCAGGGCTCAGCAGCTTTCCTGTTCGACGATCAGTACGAGCTTTGCAACAAAGCCTACCCGGTAATGCTGAATAAGATTGTTGTGGAAACCGATCAGAATACCTTTTTGAGCAGCCGCAGCCTGAATGGTGCGCCGGAATTTAAGGTTACTAAAAACGGCAGCAATGATGTATTTACCTGGACAGACAGGGACAGGGAACGGCTGAAAGATGTAAATTTTTTGAATGAGTATACCACTATCCCCCTGCTGAAATACAGCCTTACCTATGCCAGTAATTTTAATCCCAAAGCGCTGTTTATAGGCGAAGCGGGGCAATTGAAAAATAAATTTGATGAAAAAGAAATTATAATTAAATCACGTGCCATTCTGAAAATTTCTCAAAAAGCCACTATTACGTACTACTCTCCTAATTACATGCAGAATTTTTCTTTTTCTGCCAGTTCCATCACAAAAGATGTATGGGGGTTTTTGAAGGACGAGGATGAGGATGAACTTGAAGGAGAAGATTACATAATGGCGGCATATAAAACCATTTGTGGTGCTATGAATTACAATGCCACCGACAAGATTTTTGTGTGCAGCTTTGCAAACCTTATGGAAAAAAAGAAAATACCATACCAGGTGATGGTAACCACACCCAATAACCTTACACAACCTGGCGATATCATATCAGAAAATGAATTTGTATGGCTGATTAAAGTGGGTAATCATTTTATTTTCAGGCCCTACGGAACCAATTTTATTGATGATGTTTACCCTGAATATGCAGGCAATACAGCTTATGTGGTAAGTGGGGAAGAAACCGGAACTGTTACAAAAGTGATTATTCCTGCTATGAAAAGCGGGGAAAATACTTTTAATGAATCTTACACAGTGGGCTTTAATACAAATACAGAGAAATACTCTGTTACAAATACGGTTACCCAAAAAGGGTTTTATACAATGGCTTCCAGGCTCAACATAGGCACACTTGGTACAAGGGGTATCAACTATTATTTTCCGTGTAAAGAGGTTGTGGTAAAGAAGGGCAGCAAAAAAAAGGACAAGAAATTGTATGCTGACTATATTAAGACCGAAGCTTTTAAAACAGAGATTAAAAAAGCAATGGATTTGCAGAAGAAGGAATACGAAAGCGATTTTGGATCTGATGTTACTTACGATACGCTTTTGCTCAACAGTTATGGAAACTGTACAGCATCACCGGAATTCAGCTATACCGAAAAATTCAGTTTTAAAAAGAAACAGCGCAAAGCAGGCAAAAAAATACTGCTCAACCTGCCCGCCATCATAGGCAGCCAACTGCACATTAAAGACGATGAACGGCAGCGGCAGTACGATGCCAATGTGCGCTTTCCCCGTAACCTTGGCTTTACAGTAAAATTTGCAGTACCGGAAGGCTTTACTTTAGAAGGGTTGAAAAGCCTTGAAACCAATATTGACAATGAAGCAGGAAACTTTACCTGCACCACATCACTGGCCAGCGATACGGCCACCATTAAAATACTGAAAAGCTATAAGCTGCTGGAAGTGCCAAAAGAAAAATGGCCCCTGCTGGTTGCCTTTACCGATGCCGCATATAATTTTACACAGAAACTTGTATTACTCAAACCAAAGGAGTGATGGCTACTATTCACTAATCCATCTTCTCCGGCCGCATCATCGGAAAAAACAGCACATCCTGTATAGAGTGCTGGTTAGTGAGCAGCATACAAATTCTGTCGATACCAAAGCCGATACCACTGGTTGGCGGCATACCATATTCCAAAGCACGTAAAAAATCGTAATCAATAAACATGGCCTCATCATCACCCCGCTCCATTAGTTTTACCTGCTCCTCAAAACGTTCCCGCTGGTCAATGGGGTCGTTCAGCTCACTGTAAGCATTCGCAATTTCTTTACCGTTGATGATCAATTCAAAACGCTCTACCAGTCCGGGTTTGCTGCGATGCTTCTTGGTAAGCGGACTCATCTCTACCGGGTAGTCAGTAATAAAAGTTGGTTGTATATAATTGCTTTCGCATTTACCACCAAAAATTTCATCTATCAGTTTACCCTTGCCCCATTTTTCATCAGCATGTATGTTCAATTGTTTGCATACTTCCCTGATGCCGTTTTCATCCATCGCACTTATATCAATACCCGTATGTTCCTTTATGGCATCATACATGGTAATTCTTTTGTACGGTGCTTTAAATTCAATTTCTTTATCGCCAACAGTAACTTTAGAAGTATTATTTGTAGCTATAGCAGCTTTTTCCAGCAACTGCTCGGTGGTTTCCATCATCCACTCATAATCTTTGTAGGCAACATAAAATTCAAGTATGGTAAACTCAGGATTGTGTGTGCGGTCCATTCCTTCGTTGCGGAAGTTGCGGCTGAACTCGTACACCCATTCAAACCCGCCCACTATTAATCTTTTTAAATACAGCTCGTTGGCAACACGCATGTACATGGGCATATCCAGCGCATTATGATGCGTGCTGAACGGCCTGGCTGCTGCACCACCTGGTATAGATTGCAGCACGGGTGTATCCACTTCCAGCGCACCACGCTCATTTAAAAACTTCCTTATGGCATTTACCATTTTGGTACGCTTGATAAATACTTCCTTTACAGCGGGGTTAACAATCAGGTCGGCATAGCGCTGGCGGTAGCGGAACTCAGGGTCGGTTACCTCATCAAATGTTTCACCGTCTTTTTCCCTTACCACCGGCAATGGCCGCAGGGCCTTGGTAAGCAGGGTAAATTCTCTTACATGTATGCTGGTTTCGCCGGTTTTGGTAGTGAACACATATCCTTTAATGCCAACAATATCGCCCAGGTCAAGCAATTTTTTCCAAACCGTTTGGTACAGGGTTTTATCTTCGCCGGGGCAAATATCATCCTGCTTAATATAAAATTGAATTTTGCCTGCCCCATCCTGCAGTACGGCAAAGTTGGCCTTGCCCATATCCCTTACACTCATAATACGGCCTGCAATGCACACATCGGCAAACTGTTCCTTGTTTTCTTCTCCCTTATAATTTTCTTTTATATAGGCCGATGTGGTATTAACGGGGTACAATGGCGCAGGATAGGCATCAATGCCCAGTGCGGCCAGTTCTTTCAGCTTGTCCCTGCGTATCAGTTCCTGCTCACTCAAATGTTGTGTACTCATACTTTATTGCTTGCTTTTTAAAAAAGTGGTGCAAAGGTAATTGATAAGCAGCAGCCTGCAAAAGCGGGCAAACGCAACCTTTTTGTTAAATTTGCCTTCTATTCATTTTTGGCCGCAGATTTGCATAACAACCAAAAACCAGGTAACATGATAAAGAAATTATTCGTTTTCGCTTCCCTTGTGCTGCTTTTTAACTCCTGCGATGTAATATCTCAACTGCCAACGGGTCAAACAGCAGGCGGCGTTACCGAAAACGAAGCCGGTATGGGCATTAAAGAAGCGCTGGGCAATGGTGTGGTAAAGGCTGTGCTGCAACTGAACAAAGAAGACGGATTTTTTAAGGACCTGGTATACAAAGTACTGCTGCCACCGGATGCACAAAAGATAGAAAAAGCGCTGCGCAATGTGGGCCTGGGCAATATGGTGGATAAAGCTATACTGCAGATAAACCGCGGTGCAGAAGATGCGGTGGGTACTGCCAAACCCATTTTTGTGGATGCCATTAAGCAAATGACACTTATGGATGCCCTCAACATTGTAAAGGGTGGTGATACTACTGCCACACATTATTTCAGGGAAAAAACAGTGGCAAAATTAGTAGCCACCTTTTTACCGGTGATAAAAAGCTCATTGGATAAGGTAGAAGCTACCAAATACTACAGCGACCTTGTTACCAAATACAACAACTTTCCCACTACATTTAAAAAACTGAACCCCGATTTACCCAGTTATGTTACTGACAGAGCCACCAATGCCCTGTTCGACCTCATATCCAAAGAGGAAAAAAACATAAGGGCTAACCCCATTGCCCGTACATCGGAAATACTGAAAAAAGTTTTTGGCGGGTTGATAAAATAGGAAATCGTTGCCTGCTTAACTTTCAACATTTGAAAAAACAGGAGGGGTTGCTTTTTGCTTAAATGCATCAATAAACTTAGTGGCAAAATCCAGCGCTTCGCCAATTACATGGTGCATATCCATATAGCGGTAAGTGGCCAACCTGCCTAAAAAGGAAACACCGCTGAGTTTTTCTGCATCGGCACGGTATTGCAACAGCAGCTCCTTATCAGCCGCCAGTCTTTTGGGATAGTAGGGTATATCTTCTTCAGTTGTTTCTTTACTAAATTCTTTAAAGCATACTGTTGTTTCGTGCTGCTCCCAGGGGGTAAAATGCTTGTGTTCTGTAATACGGGTATACGGTACTTCCTCATCGCAATAATTCATTTGCGAAAGACCCTGGTAATCGCCATCAGCATAAAATTTTTCAAAAGTAACAGTGCGGTACCCCAACCTGCCATGCGTATAATTAAAGTATGCATCTATTGGGCCGGTATAAAAAACATGTGTATACCCACTTGTGTCCATATCCGGCATAAACTTTTTATTGAGTGTAACCTTTATGGCCGGGTTGTCAATCATTTTTTCCATTACGGCTGAATAGCCATCTACCGGTATACCTGTAAAAGTGTTGGTATGGTAATTATCGTCGTAATTAAACCTTACCGGTATCCGCTTTAAAATAGATGCTGGTAAAGCTGTTGGTTCACAACCCCATTGCTTTTTGGTATAACCGTAAAAAAATGCCTCATACAGTTCCCGGCCAATAAAATACAGTGCCTGTTCCTCGAAATTTTGTGGATCATTAATAGTGGCATCACCCAGTGTGGCTAAAAACTCCCTTGCCTCATTGGGGTTGAATGATTTATTAAAAAGCTGGTTGATGGTTTGCAGGTTTACAGGCAGTGGGTAAATTTTCCCTTTGCGGTTAGCTTTTACCCGGTGTACATAGGGCTTAAACTCTACAAAACTGTTTACATAATCCCATATCTCCTTTTTATCAGTGTTAAATATGTGTGGTCCGTACTGGTGTACCATCACGCCGGTTTGCTCATCCCTTTTGGTATGGCAATTGCCTCCGGTATGGTCACGCTCATCCCAGATGTCTATATGGCAGTTTATGCTGTTTACCAGCCTGTTGGCAAGTACACAACCCGAAAACCCTGAGCCTATAATAAGATACCGATTTTGCATATATGTGGACAATTACTGTAAACAGGCGTAAAATTAGGCTATCCTAATTTATTAAAATAGATTGCAGAACAATTTCATTCACTTATTTTTGCCTGCAATGATTTTTTTAAATGACGCAATCGTATAATAAGGAGCCGCTTCAGAAAATTAAGGGAAAAAACCAGGAAGTAAATGTATTTTCTACCGATGGTAAAAATATTGATGCTGAGGTGGTGGCTGCTTTTGGTGATGAGTGGCTTAAGTTTCAGGATTACTCTGACGAAGAAATACGCTCCCTGGCGCTGATGTATTTTGATATCCTGGATGATACTATCATCAATAAAAATACTTATGCACTGGATATTGGCTGTGGCACGGGCCGCTGGACGAAGTACCTGGCCGGCAGGGTTGAATTTATTGAGGCTATTGACCCGAGCAATGCTGTTTTTGCAGCAGATCACCTGCTTGCCGGTGTTAAAAATGTACGGATTACCAAGGCTTCTATCGAAACAATCCCTTTTAATGATGAAACCTTTGATTTTGCGATGAGTATTGGTGTTTTGCATCATATTCCCAATACTCAGAAAGCGATGATTGACTGTGTAAAAAAACTGAAGAAAAACGGATATTTCTACTGCTACCTTTACTATAACCTTGATAATAAAGGATTTTTATTTAAAACCCTTTTCAAAATAAGCGAACTGGTACGAAAAATGGTAAGCCGTATGCCTGTAAAATTGAAAAAAATTACTTGTGATGCCCTGGCAGTATTATTTTATATGCCATTTGTGCTAACGGCCCGTTTTTTTAAAGCCATCGGCCTAAAAAAAATTGTCTCTAAAATTCCGCTTTCCGATTATGTAAATAAAACTTTCTTTATCATCCGTAACGACTGCCTCGACCGCTTTGGCACAAGGCTTGAGCAACGGTTCAGTAAAGCTGAGGTGGAGGAACTGATGCGCAACTGCGGGCTTGAAAATATTGTGATAAGTCCTGCCTCCCCTTACTATCACGCCGTTGGTAAAAAAGTATAGTCAATTTTCGCAGGTAGCTGCGGTATCTATTTAACTTTTTTAAATATCCTGTTGTATACATATTGCCAGATGGTGGGGTGCGACCACAACTTACTTTCATCTGTACCCTTCCTGGTGCTGATAGTACCACCCAGCGCATCGGCCACGGCCTGTTTTAAAAGCGGTATGCCTGCGGCAAGCTGCAACAGGGGATAAGTTACAAAATTATCTTTCGCAGTTGGCATTACTGCAGCCTGGTATAAAACTGATCCTGTGTCAATACCTGCATCTACCAAATGCACGGTTACACCACTATTTTGTACATCCTTATTTGCCAATGCCCAGTAAGTGCCATGCACACCCCGGTACTTAGGTGTAATGCCTGCATGTGTATTGATGAACCTGCACTGCACACTGCCGAGTACTTTTTTTGAAATAATGCGGGTGCCGTTCACAATCACCAGGTCGGGTTGTATTGCCTGCAGCAGGGTAATCACTTCCTCATCATTAATGGAGTTTACATTGCTTACCGCGGCTGGTGGAATATCGCTGCCATTCAGTTGCAGTTCCTTAACCAATTGCGCTGTTCTCTTTCTGGATGCAGCATTCAGCATACGCACTGCAATGGCCTGGAACAATACCTGCCCGGCAACAGTAATCAACCCAAGTTTTTTTACCCGTCTTTTTAAAAACTCTTTTGTATTTACTTTTTCTTCAACAACAACTTTGGCTATGGGGTACGCTGCATTGATGGCATGATACACTGCATTACTGGAAAAACCCTTGCCACAAAGCATAATAATTTTTTTCCCTGTCATAATGCTGCCTCCAGTTCGTTTGCCAGTGCCGCCATGGTGCAGCTGGTAAAATGATATTGTTTGTTCAGCGCCTGGTAATGCTGCAATACTTTCTCCAGTAAATTAATATTTTCCTGCTGGTTGATGCCAAAATTATGCGGGTGCCACCAAAGATGATAGGTAAGCCCGTTTTTTGCAGCATGTGTCATACTGTTTTTTATCCTTTTCAGCCGCAGGCCCTCCAGCATTTTTACCCTTGGTTTGTATTGCCTCAAAAAACGGCTTGCCGCTATATTGAATGGCTTTGAAGCACTCATAAATTCATTGGTATAGCAATGATGTCCTGTAATATTAAAGTAAGCATCAATCAGCCGCAATGCCCTGCGCAGCAAGGTTTCTTTTTCAAAGCGCCGGGGTTCGTATAACCACGAATGTTCATTACCCCGTATATTGGTAATGCCATATTCGCTGCACACCTGCAGGTAATCAGCATTGTACTGGTTTCGTGGAAACACAATGCTTTTAAGGCTGATGCCCTGTTTTTCTGCCACTGCTATGGCTGCTTTTAAATCTTCCCTGAAATCCTCCACCGTCTGTCCGTCTTCGAGGCAGTAATAGTGGGAAAATGTATGTGTGGCTATTTCCTGGCCGGGCGTATCCTTTATCTGCTTAATCAAATGGCTGCCAAAATGATACAGATCAGTTTCCAGCGATTCGCCTACACTACTGAAATGGCCATTGTATGGTGATAATGCTTTGTTGGTGTAGGCTGGTTTTCTGGAAGGCATTGCCTCCATCATTTGCTGCTTGTTTTCAAAAAACAAAAAACCTACTGCTGCAAATGTAGCCTGAATATTATACTTTGTAAAAGATTGCAGCATCCGGGGTATGGCAGTATGCACGCCCCGCAGGTGGTCGCCATATTCATCTATGGTAACCAGGTCTCTCACTCCCCACATCAGTTCAAAATCAAGGGATATTACAAATTTACCTGCCTGCTGCATTCAGTTTATTAAAATTACTTACTTGTTACGGTCGCTTTACACCGCAAAGATAATAAGAATGACCCTTATACAGTTTTGTTAAAAATAGCAGCGTACACCTTCAGGTACAGGTTAATGGCATTGGGCAGTGCATAAAATGCTGCGGCCCCTTCCCTGATGGTTTTTTTATCGAATGTATTGCTGTGTTGCATTTTGCCAATTACTGCTGCAAATGCCGCATCACTAAAATCATCCACCACAAAGCCGGCTTTATAATCATGCACAATTTCTGCCACATCGCCCACGCCGCCGTTGGTTATTACGGGTATGCCCATGGCCATTATTTCGCCGTGCTTGGTGGGTGAGGAGGATATTTTTGAATAGCAGGGTTTTATAAAAAAAATGGAATAACTGCTGAAGGAGAGCAATGCCGGCACTTCATGCCGCTTGCCCTGCCTGGTGATAATCTTTTCGGCAGGTACGCCATATTTAGCAGCGGCTGCGGTAATTTCATCATGCCTGTGCGGTGATATAAACAGGAATTTTGCCTGCGGCATTTTATCGCCAAGCATTTTACAAAAGCGCATCATTTCTTCGGTAAGGTACCAGCCGCCAATGGAGCCGAGGTAGCTGATAATAAAATCATCCTGCCCGATATTTAATTCTTTTTGCAGTGCCGCTTTTAGTACCGGGTCAACAGCATCGGGATTAAACAGCTCCATATCAGCACTGCAGGGTATCACTTCCACCGGTATGGGCTGGTTGGGGATATGTGCCCAGGTGTGCATTTCACGCCGGGCAGCAAACGTGAGGCAGGTGTTGTAATCTGCTTTTTCAACACATTCCTGCTCATGCTTTTTAAAGAAGTTGTAGATGGTTTTGTACACCGGGTTTTTCAGGTTCCACATACCGCCGTCCACTCTTTCATCTGCCCAAAAGCCCCGTATATCGTTTAAAAACTTAACGCCTGTTTTTTTCTTCATCCACAATGCTACCAGCGTTGGCAGGCCCACACGGGTATGCACCATATCAAACTGCTGCTGTTTGTGCAGTTGCATAGCTTTGCGGCGAAGGCTGTAAAAATCGTATACCGAGGATAGTACCGGCGGGCTTTTATGATAAGGTATGGATACCCAATGTATACCGTGCGGATCCATCAGTTTTTGTACATACTCTTTATTAGCGGCATACTTATCCGGCTTGTCGCAACTGAGGATGGTAAAGGAATAGCCATGCTTTGTAAGCCCGGCCAGATAGGGTATCACCTGGCTCTGCCCCAGCGGGTCGGTCATTCCGTCGTATGATATGAATAGAATTTTTTTCAATGTTATTTTAGTTGCGGGTTATTTTGGTTGTTTGATTGTTCAATGTTTGACTGTTCGATTGTTAAAAGCCCAAAGTTCAAGATTGGTGAACAGGTTACAGTTGACAGGCATAAGCTAATTATCACATCAGCAAATCAGCACATTAATCCATCCACTTCCTATACCACATCTGAAACATAAGCAGGTACCAGAACAGGCTGTTGTAATTTTTATCTCCTGCCATAAACCGGTTAATGATGTGCTGCACACCCTCTTTTTTAAATAATCCATGCTGTGCAAAAGCGGCTTCGTTCATGTACTCATCCACATAAAATTTCAGCTCATTACGCAGCCAGTCAAACACGGGTATACCAAAGCCCATTTTTGGCCTGTCCATCATTTGCTTTGGCAGGTATTTGTGCACAATCTGTTTAAGGATGTATTTTTTTTCCGTTCCCCTCATTTTAAAATCTGGCGGCAATTGCGCCGCAAATTCTATCAGCCGGTGATCCAGCAGTGGCTCCCGGCCCTCCAGTGAGGTACTCATACCGGCCCTGTCTACCTTTACCAATATATCATCCACCATGTAAGTTTTGTAATCCATTGCCAGCATTTTATCCAGTTGGTTCAAACCCTTATCCAGTTCTTCTTCCGAATCATAAAATGAAACGGGCCTGCCTGCATGGTTGGCCAGCAGACTGTCTAACTGGCTGCTGGTATACATTTGTGCCAGCATATAATCCATCATGGTACAGGCAGTTGGGTTGCCGTGCTGCAGTATTTTTGAAAATCGTTCCCTTTTAATGGGTGCTGCGCTGCTGCCGGATATTTTGGCCAGCAGGCTGCCTGGTATCTTGTTAAGCATTTTTCCTGCGGGGCTGCGCAAACCTGCAGGAACTTTTTGTATTTTTTTCAGCAGGTCAAGCGCAAGGGGGTATTTATTGTAACCGGCAAATGTTTCATCACCTGCATCGGCACTTAATGCCACTATCACTTCTTTGCGGGCAAGCCTGCTCACTAATGTGGTGGGTATAATGGATGAATCGCCAAAAGGCTCATCGCAGTAAAATGGTATTTCGGGTAATATATCCTGCGCTTCTTTGGTAGTACAATAATGCTCGGTATGCTCAGTACCCAGGTGTGCTGCCACGGCTTTGGCATATACTGCTTCGTTGTGATCTTCTTCGTGAAAACCAATGGTATACGTTTTTAGTTTATCCGTACGATTGGCCTGCAGCAGGGCAGTAACGGCGGAGCTATCGTACCCTCAACTGAGGAAAACGCCCACCGGCACATCGGCCACAATGCGGTATTTGCTGGCCGATATGAGTAATTTTTCTGTTTC
>JANMDL010000041.1:0-3366 GCA_031376295.1 Chitinophagales bacterium | reverse complement strand
CCAGCGTGGCCTGCGAAGTGCGGATACCAACCTCTGTGCCGCTTTCGCCAAGCGTGCAGGCATTGACCACCAGCCCGACCGCATCGTTGGCCTCGATGTTGTTGGATGAGCCAGTGATCGTGCAGCGCTGTAGGTTGGCGTTGGTCGTCAACCCCGCGTTGTAGCCAGTTCCTGAGACGCCGCCGGTGCGGATGATTGAAACGTCACTGATCTGGACGCTGGTAGCGGTGCTGCTGTTGAGCAGGGTCGAGAACGTGCCACGAATGATCGGGTTAGCACCGGCGCCGTGCTTGTTGATGACGACGTTGTTGCCCGTCGTCAGGCCGTTCGATCCGGTGTCGAGCGTGGTGCCGGCGATCAGGCGCCACTCAAGGTCGCTTGCGAACGAGTACCCAGGCGGGAAGGTGTAGGCGCCATCAGCCCCTGGTGACGCAGCCGCGCCGGGGAACAGGCCGTTGCCGTTGTTCGCGGCCCCGTCGCCGATGACGTAGCGAATCGAGCCTGCGGCGGTGGCCGACGCAGAATCGGCGGCCGTCGCCGGCTCCGTCGCAGAAGCTGATGCAGCCACGGTTGCCGGGGCCGAATCTGTTGCTGCCGCAGCCTCGCTGGCGGCGCTGGGCGGGGTGCCGGCCGAAGCGTTTGTCGAGTCGGCGATAGCGGTCGGGAGGAACACCGCCACCGTCATGCTCTTTTCGCTTGAGGTGCCGGCGGACCACAGCGGCCCATATGCCGCCGCCGGGCCTATCTGGCGGAAAAACGCCAGCGCGCCGCCCTCTTGGGTGCCGCCAACGTAGGTGTCCTGCCCCGTGATCTGCACCCCTGGCCCAACCAGGGCGGCGAGTGCGGTGTTGAAAGACAGGCCGAACACGATGAGCGCATTGCTCGCGGCAGGGGTCACGTTCGACGTGTTGACTGTGAACGCGGCGGCTTGGGTCGCGGAGGTCTGCTGATCGTAGGAGCCAACGCCTCGGAACGCCGCCACTTGGAACGCGCAATAGATCGTGCCGGCCGCGACCGTGAACGTGTGGCCAACTCCGACAATGGGGTTGAGGCAGTAGAAAATCCGGCTGTAGGTTTCGGCTGCGCCAGCTTGCGCGTTCAGCGGAATCCATGTGTTGCCGTTGCTGTCGGTCGGCGCCGTCAGGGCGGCAAGTGAGTATTGCGAGACGTGGACAACCAGCAGGCTCGCGCCGGTCGTGTCGATCCCTGCTGTAGTGCCGCCGCTCTGCCCCGCGAACTTGGCGCCCGCCAACAGGCCGATGTCGTGTATGTGCTCAAGCGCCGCCGCAGCTACTGCGGTGAAGGCCGAAGGGGCGTCAAGCGCCGCCGCGGACTCGATAGTGGGCGCGGTCGTAGCTCGGACTGCGCTCGGCGTGTCGGAGGCTGTGGCGGCCTCGGTTGCCGGAGCTGCGGCCCGAATGACGGTCGCCGAAACGCTTTCGTTGGCTGTGGCCGCCTCAGTCAGACCAGCCTGCGGGCCAATCGGGCCGGCGTCAATCAGGTCATCATCGAACCACCCGGCCAGAGTCGGGTAAGCGGGCGACGACCCAAACCAAGCCGCTAGCGACAGTTCTGGATCGAACTGGCCCAGCGCGCCCAGCATGGTTAGTTATCGCTCTGGCACGAATGGCTCGACAACTCGAAGGCCGAGGTCGCCACTGTGGTGTTGGCGGTGCCGTTGCTCATCGCAAGCTCCTGCCCCATGAAGGCGGTGGTCAGCGGGATCGTAGCGCTGGTTGTCGTGTCCACCAGGGTCGTCCCGGTGTTGAATTCGACCAGCCTGTAGCCAATCACGCCGCCGTTCGGTGCGCTCCACATATTGAAGTCGAAACACTGGCCCGCAGCCAGGGCTGTTGCCAGCGTGATCGCCGCTTTCGTGGCAGTCGTGCCGTCGCGTGTGACGAAGCTCAGAACTGTTGCGGCGTCAGTCGTGTCGTGCCACAGGCCACAGCCGCTGCCGGTGAGGGCGTCTGCTGCGACCCAGCCAGTGCTGGAGTCGTTCAAGCCGACGAACAGGCGCACAGTCGCTGCGGGCCACAGGCCGATGGCGAACCGAGCGTGGAAGTTGAAGCCGCCCAGGCCGGCAGCGTTGCCGCGCCAGTAGCGCTTCTCGGCTGTCGCCGTGCGCAGCCCGAGGATTTGATTCGTCGTGGTGACGACGTTGGCCCAGCGCGTGCGCTTCTGCTGGTTGTATATCGCTGGCGCCGCGCTCGCCGGTGTCGGGTGGCTCACGGTGCCGCCGCTTGTCCAGGCCAAGCCCAGGTTGAGGCCGACCGTGGTGCCGTTGTTTGGGATGTAGGCAGACCAGCCGTTCTCGCTGATTTTGTCTTGAACAACTTGGTCAACGCCGCTCGGCCCGATGTATTTGAGCGTCATGCGCCCAGCCACCTTGCGGGCGAAGATTTTCAGCGTGTCGGTCTGCGCCGCGCTCACGGCACCGGCTCCGACGGCCGCTAGCTGCTGATAGGTCAGCATGCTGGCTTCTTTCAGCGCGCCGTCAGCACCGTAGTACCACCAGCGGCCCTCATCATCCAATGTGACGCCCTCGCCCGCAAGCAGGGTGCCGGCCCACAGCAACGACGCCACGGTGCCGTCGAACTTCTGCACCTCAAGCGACGTGCTGACGCTCGGGTGGGTGTTGCGGAAATGCAGCTCCTTGATGTTGCGGTTGATGCCCGAGCCCGGAGCCGCGACCACAGTTGTCGTCGTGGCGGACGCAATGGCCGCAGGGTTATTCGGCGGACCCAACGTGATCGCGCCCGCGTTGTTGTCCGCGTAGCTGACAGACGACGTGATGTTAGCGGCCGATCCGGTGATGACCCGGATGACGCTGGTGACGCTGTTGAGCAGAAGCATGGTGTCGCCTAGGTTCGGTTTTGTGCCATCGCAACCGCATCACGCGATTCAGCGACAACGATGCGCCGCAGCAGCGGCAACTCCACACCACCGAGCCGACTTTTCAGCTTGGCGCAGAACGCTTCGCGCGCCAGCAGGGCCGCCACCTTTGGGGCAAGCGGCTCCATGTAGTCGTTCATCGGACGGCGCTTTACCGCTTCACGCATGAGGCCACTTGGTCTGTGCGACCGTTGACGCCGTGCCAAGGGGCGACGCCGACGCGCTGGTCGCAGGGTTCGCCCTGCGACGCTCGGCCGCTGCTGACCAAGCCGCGCACGCCGCCAAACCAAGGGAAGGCGGGCCGCGTGCCGGGCGGGCTGGCTGTGCTGATGGCGTTGGCCACTACCCACACATCGGCAGCGGGCCTGCTGGCCAGCATGGCAGCCCAGTGCGGACACCAGATAGCCTTGAGTTCGGGGTCGGCGATGTCGCGGCTCAGGTGTACGTGGCCCAGGTCGGCCAGCGCCTTGC
>JANMDL010000033.1:0-11076 GCA_031376295.1 Chitinophagales bacterium | reverse complement strand
TATCGGCTGCCAGTTGCTGCAGTTTATCTGCAAAATCCTGTGGATTGCCTAAGGTGAAATATGCAGCAGTATCTTCACATTGTTCTTTAAAAGAGCTGATATCACTCAGTAACAGGGGCATGCCCATTGCCATTGCTTCCAGCACTGCCAGCGAAAAACCCTCGTAAGTGGAGGACATTACAAACAGGTCGTACTGTTGTATTATTGCATTGATGTTTTTTACTTCTCCTTTCAGTACAATGCCGGTATTACTTTCTGTTACATATTTTTCAAATTCACTGCCCAGGCTATTGTTGCCATAAATGTGCAGTTCAAATTTACCGGGGGGCAATAGTTTAAAAGCTTCCACCATGTAGCGGTGATTTTTCTGCAGCGATATACGGCCTACTGTTATCAGGCGGAACCGGTCACTGGTAAGTGCTGCCGGCCGACTGTGGGTTTCGTTAAAATGTGCGGTATTTACAAATGTGTACAGCGCATAACTTTTCCAGGGCCTCAGCTTCAAAAAGCTGAAATACTCTGCTAAAGCTCCTTTTGCTACTGCTATTATAACCGACTTGCGGAAGTGATAGGTTATTTTGTCGATCCATTTTATATACCAGTATTTATATTCACCGGAAGTGGCAATAAAAGCGTGGATGGTAGTAATAAGTGGAATTTTTTTGGGTGTAGCCAGCCTTGCCAGCATGGTGGGCCAGAAAAGGTGTGTGTGTACAATATCAGGCTGCGCCTGCCTGATTATCTTACGCAGTTTTAAAATGGCGCCGGGCATCTGTTTTACTGAAGTGAGGCCCATCGTTATATATTTATCGCAAATAAACTCTTCTTTGGTAAAATGATTACTGCTGAAAAGTGTTACTACAATATTATTATACTCCGTCAATTCTTTTACCACATTTACCAGCATCATTTCTGCCCCTCCACGCCCAAGATCGTGTATAATATGCAGTATTGTCTTTTTTTCCAATCTCTTGCGTTTACTCGTTTACACGTTGAATGTAAGATGCAGGTCAATCATTTCTGCATTGGCACAAAAAACAGACTTGCTTATTGGTTGTCCGTTCAGGGCAATATTACAACCTGTATTTGCCACAAAATCATAAATGTCTTCCAGCTTATCCCCTTTTTCTGCAATAAGTTTGGGATGTATGGCCAGGATACATGCCGGCCTGAATTTTTTTAATGTTTCTTCTGCACCCCGGATGGTATCATACTCGGCTCCTTCCACATCAATTTTTATAAAATCAACCTTTGTCAATCCTTTTTCCTTTACAAAATTATCAACGGAAGTAAGGGCTATGTTAATGGGCTTGTGGCTGGCAGCATCCCTGTAACCAAGTACACTGTTGGTGTTGTCTATCTTATCGTCTGATACATAAAAAACAATTGTGCCATCTTCTTTACCCACCGCTTTGTTAACAGGGGTAATGATGCCTGCATTACCGTTCATCGCACACATTTTATGCAGCATGGCGTTGGTGCTTGGTGTGGGTTCAAAAGCATACACTTTGCCGCTGCTGCCTACCATTTGTGCGGTAATGTTGGCAAAAAAGCCCACATGGGCTCCAATATCCAGCACCTTGCTCCCTGGTTTTACCTGCTGCTTTAAAAAAGTAAAATTTTCTGCCTCATAATCGGCAGGAAAATAATTAATATACCGGGTTGGTATTCGAAGGGTGTACCCATTGAAGGTTTTTTTAAGTCCTTTTCCCCCGGTAAAAAAGTCGATTATTTTGTATATTAATTCTTTCATTTACATTGGATTTATATAAAATAGGTTTGTTTAAAAATTATTCTTTTTATTCTTCCCAACCATGCTTTTAACCTGAACAGATTGGCTTTTAGCATTGACGGCATCGGGCTGGAAGAACGCTCAAACACTGCCGGGTAGTATAATGCTCTTAAATCTTTTTTAGCAGGTAATACCAGTTGTTGTATTTCTTTTTTGTTGGTAATAAGGCTGTTGAGCATATCCAGCCATTGCCGGTTGCACACATCGCCCGAATATTCTGCACTCATTTTATTGTGTGCTGCAGCAGACATTTGCCGCCAAAGCGCATAGTCGTTTTTTAATTTTTTGATGGTGGCTACAAAATCATCGCCTCTGTCGGCTACCAAAAAGCCGGTTTTGCCATCTTCTATCAACTCTGTCATTCCGCTGCGTATATTCATGCAAACCGGTACCAACCCGCAACCCATTGCTTCCATAAGTGATATGGGTATGCCTTCGTAATCGCTTAACAAAACAAAGATATGGTTTTGTAACAAGTGGTGTTGAACCATAGCGGTTTCCAGTTTTCCGCCATAGGTTACAGGCAGGCCTTTTCCCTCATCTGCAAGCACATCCAGTGCATTTTGCAGTTCCCTGCCGCTGCCATACAATACACATTCAGTACCCGGCACCTCTGCTGCCACCCTGCAAAATGCTTTTGTTACTTCCGAAATACGTTTTTGGGGTTCTACCATGCGGCCGGCATACACAAGTTTCAGGGTTTCGCCATCTGTAAGTGTGGCGACGGTTGCAGGCAGGGGGGCTCCATAAGGGATACATTGCAGGGCTACAGCCGGATGCACTTTTTGCTCAGCCACGATTCCTGTTATCATTTTTGATACACCAATAATAGTGGTAAGGGTTGGTTCGCCCATTTCGCAAGCAAATACCCTTGCCAATGCTATGTGAAAATCATCATCGTTGTGAAGCACACATACGGTGGGTATGCCTGCCGCTTTTACCCATTTTGCTGCATGGCAGGCTTCAGGAAAATAATTGGGTATAAAAATATCGGGGGGATACTTTTGAATATCCTGTAAAATGCGGATAATTTTCTCTTCATTAAATAGCTCCCAGTAAATCAGTTCACAGGCAAAACCTTCAGCTGTAAAATATTCATAAGCAGGCAGTGGCTTGCTGTGTGCGGCTATAAAAAGAATGCGGGTTTCTACCCCATGATTACGCAAAAATGGAAGCAACCGCTTCATCCAGCTTGTGGGGCCATCCATATTATTGGGGGCATCATATGCACAAATTGTTATTCTCACGTATTAAAGTTTCTTTTCAGCCAATGTAATCAGGTTGAGGTACCAATCGTGTTTTTTGGGTAAAATACGAGCCAGGGCCAGGCCGGTAACATTATTTACAAATGCAAATACAGGCGAAACCAGCCAGCCAAAAGGCCTTAGCTTGGGTATAATGTGATTGTGCCAGTATAAAATACGCAGTTGTGTTTGTGTTTGCCGGTAATGGGTACTTTTTTCAATGGAGAGTACGGTAAATCCATTACGTTTAAGCAGGGCATCCATGCCAAAGGAAGTGTAGCGGCCAAAATCCACCGGCACTTCATGCTCTGTCCAGGCAAATGGGGTGGTGATTAATATTTTGCCTCCCGGCTTTAATACCCGATACAGTTCTTTTAAAATATCCTCCAGGTTAAATATATGCTCCAGCACTTCATTGGTAAGTATGCTGTCGAATGTATTGTCAGGAAAAGGGATTGTTTTGCCATCATAAAAGATATCTATCTCCTCATTTTCATGGCTGTGCCCCTCACCTGCATAATCCACTCCGATGTATTCTTTTGCATTTACAAACAGCGGTTTGTAGGGTTTTGAGCCACATCCAAAATCCATGAGTTTACCTTCCAACTTTGCTGCATGCCTTAATACTCCCCTGTACAGGTTTTTCCTGATGATGTACATTGGATGAGCCAGGGATGGGTTGAAATCTTTATTTTTTAGTTGTTGTGCCATGATAGGTTGGTATTAATTTTTATTTTTTTCAAATACAGCCAGCACACATTTGCCATTTACCAGCCACTTAAGCGGCCACAACAGGCGGTTGAAAATACCCGGATGAATTTTTTGTGAAAGGCGGTACAGCCTGTTAAATTGATGATGCCTGAGCCAGATTTGAATAAACTGTACCCTGTTGAGCAGTGGCTCAAACAGTATTTTTTCTGTTTTAAAAGGGAAAAAAGCAGGTAGCCGTAAAAAAGCTTCTTTATTCCACAGGCCGGAGTGATGGGGCGGCAGGTTCATTATATGGTATTTATCGTAACGGTAATACCAGGGGTTGTTATTGGGTACTGCAAATATGAGTTTGCCGCCTGGCTTAAGGCATTGCAGGCAACAGTTGATAAATGACCGTACATCATACACATGCTCCAGCACCTGAAAGGCGCATACCACATCATACAATCCACTATGGCTGTTGATATGTGTTTCGAGCAGTTCATTGTGTACAGTAAGACCTTTTTGCCTGCATACTTCTGCTGCGGCACTGTTCAGCTCAATGCCTGTACAATTAAACCCTTTGCTGCTGAGTTTTTCTATAAAGGAGCCGGTACCGCAGCCCACTTCAAGCAGTCTGCTGCCTGTTGCAATATTCTGCAAAGCTGTTTCATGCTCCCATATCCACTGGTTATAATAAAAATTTTTTTTCTGTAACTCCGCATAAAAGCCAGCATCACCAAAAATGGTTTCCGGGTGGTAAAATCTGAACCCGGTATCGTTGCAGCGATAAATACTTATTTCGGTAAGCCCGGTAAACCAGGGGCTTACATCTATATCCAGCAGTTGTTTGTAGCCATCTTTGATAAGCTGTACGGGTACGGTTTCCACCAATTCTGTATTGTTGCTTAAAGTAACCGGACTGTTAATGTTCATACCTGTTGTGTACCCGGCTGTTTATTTGCCAGGTTGTTTATTTTTATAATATGAGGTTTGCAAATGTAAACAAGATAGTTTAAAAATGTTCCTGGCAGTGAGTAATACCTGCGGAAACTGTCTGCAGCCTTGTAATACGGGCAGTACACTTTATGAAAATATTTTTTTGATATATTCTTTCGTAAAGATGCAGGTAAGCAGGAAACTTATTGCATAGCTTACTAAAACGCCCAGGGCTGCTCCCTTATCGCCCCCGTATTTAACAAATACATAAATGCAGGGAATACTGGTTGCGATGGTAAGCATTGCCAGCAGCAGTAATTTTCTTTTTTGCTTATAAAACAATAAAAACGAATAGAAATAAAATGTAATGGCCCATATAAAAGCGCCCAGGGCAAGTAAATAATAATATTCCAGGGCATGATGATACCTGCTGTTAATAAAAAGTTTGTATAAAAAAGGGATTGCTGCTGTTATTGCTATTGCTGCAGCAGTCATTATTTTAACATAATTGGTAAAGTTTTTCCGTAAGATTTTGTAGTCTGGCACAGGGGTGGACAGCATCTGGTAAATAGCCGGGAAAAGGTAACTTAAATAGGCAGAGCAGAATATGGTTATTACTGACACGAAAGTACAGGCCACCCCGTAATAGCCTACAGTTTCGTTATTAGTAAAATGTGCCAAAAAAAACTTATCAGATGTATTTAGCGCAAAGATACTTACCTGCATAGCCAGTATAGGTAGAGCGTAAATCAACTCACTTTTAATGTATTCTTTTTTTATCCTGCCAGCGAGGTAGCCCTTTGTGTAAAAATAATAAAAGGCATACATACCCAGCAGACCGTAAGAAACTACAATGCCGGTAAGGCGACCCTGCCAGCGCATGGCAAAAAACACCACTAACACTACCGACAGGCCAAATTCGAGAATGATTTTGGCAATACCGGCACCGGCAAATTTTCTCAGCTCATTGTTTACCCTCATCAGCAGGATGAGCTGCTCATTAATATAAGTAAGAAATGTAATAAGCGGTATCAGCAGCATAAAACTAAAGGGAAAACCATAAGCCGTTTGAAGCCAGTTGCTGCATATAAAAAAACCTGCAACTGATATCACCAGTACAAGTATGGGCAGGAGCAGGCTGGTGGTAAAAAAATTTTTAAACTCGTTTTTGTCTAATTTATAATAATCTGTGCTGGTAGATTGCAGAATGCCCATTGACAGAAAGGGCATCAGAAAAAGGATTGAACTACTAAAAAGATTGAGCAGCCCGTTTTCTTCGGGCAGAATAAACTGAGGTTTTGTGTAAATAAACAGTAATAAAAAAGAAACCCCCTTGGTAAGAAAGTTGATGGAGGTGAAAACGCCTACTGATTTTAAAACCGGGTTTTTTTGTGCCGTATGCTTAAAAAATGTAATTACTCCCATCAGATATTTGTACTGTTAACGGTTTTTAAGCTGTAATAAGCGGTTATACCGGTTATTTTGGCAAAATAAAGGCTATTAACTGAATAGCAGATTGCTTTTTTAAGATAAATTTGCCGAAACCCAACCGCTGGCAAAAATACATGGATGTAATTGATTTTATATTATTCCCGTTTTATGTGTGGCTGATATACCTTTTTTTTAATCAAAGAAAAAAAAAGCTGGAAGATCCGCTGTTACAAAAATACTTTATCCAGGGATACTGGGCCAAGATAATTGGGTGTATTGCTTTTACTATTTTTAACACCTATATATCACAGGGAGATTCTATCGGGGTTTACCAGCCGGAAGGGGTACATATCCGCAATCTTATATTAAATGATATTACTAATATAAAACTGCTGGTTACACCTGCTGCCAGCTACGATGAAACCCTGCTGTTTGACTCATACAATATAGGAACACTTAAAGCAGACAGCAATTTTTTGATAGTTAAGATTTCAGCCATTTTTTCTTTCCTGAGTTTAGGCAAGTATTTTGTAAACAACCTGATTTTTGCCATGCTGGCTTATGCTGGTATGTGGCGGCTGTTCAAATTTTTTTATCAGCAAAAGCCTCACCTGCATAAGCAGTTGGCTATTGCTATCCTGTATTTCCCCACGGTTATTTTCTGGAGTTCTGGTGCCATGAAGGATCCTATTTGCATCAGCGGCCTTGGCTTTATTACTTACGCCCTGTACAACCTGGTGTATAAAAAAGAAGGTTTGCTGGGTAATAGTGCTATCCTGCTGCTGTTTGGGTACCTGCTGATTATTTTAAAGGTGTATATATTGATTGCATATCTGCCATTTTTTGTGTTGTTTTTGATACTGAAAAATGTAAACCTGTTAAAAAATAAGTTTTTTAAATATATGATAGCACCGGTGCTGATAGCTGCCAGCATATTTGCATTCAGCAAGGTGATAGGTAATTTTGATGAGGAACTGGGTAACTATGCTATCAGCAACATTACTGAATCGGTAAAAACACAGCAAATCAACTTCCAGGCACAATCTGAGTCGGGGTCTAATTTTTCGCTTGGGGCAGAGTTTGACGGATCGGCAATCGGTATAATAAAACTGGCACCTGCGGCCATTGTGGCTACACTCTTCCGGCCTTTTATCTGGGAGTCGAAAAAAATATCCACACTGCTCTCATCATTTGAAAGCCTTGCCCTGATGTTTTTTACGCTGTACGTGCTTTTTAAAGCAGGTATTGGCACTTTTTTCAGGTCAATATTTAAAGATCCACTGGTTGTTTATTGTTTTTCTTTTTCGATGATGTTTGCCATTTTTGTAGGGGCTACCACGCTCAATTTTGGCAGCCTGGTACGATACAAAATACCCTGTATGCCCTTTTACCTGATTACCATGTTTTTAATATTGGATATTGCCAAACGCAAAGCAGCGGTAAAGCCACCACGGATACCGCTGCAAGACAAGGGCTATTTGTAATTGCGGTTTGCAGATTTACCTTACTTATGCTTTAATACCTTTTACTACGGCCGCATAACAGTTTTCGTAAGTAATATTGCCACCCCATACATCCTTGATGCCGTATTTATTAAACCATTTAACCACTGTGCTGATGCGCTGCGGCTGGTCGTACTCCGGCGAAAACATATCAAAAGTATCCAGCACACACCATTCTCTCAACTGCTCTGGCGTAAGGTTTTTTGGTAAAGTACCATCAATATCCACAATGGGTAAAAACCTGTTTACTATTTTGCCCAGTCCTATTTTTGAGAAAAACTTGTAGGTTTTGATAAGCCAGTTAATATTGCGGTCGATTTTTTTGTACAATTGTTCATGCGTCATCTTTTTGGTAATGGGGCGAAAAATATACTTGGCGTGCAGTTTTGTCCACCAGCCACGTATGGGGTAAAAATCCACTACCACTTCGGCACCAGAAGCAGCCATATCAATAAGTGCCTTTACCGATTTTTCCACATCAGGTGTATGCTGCAATACACCGAGGCAAAATACTTTATCGAACTGTGCTTTTTCAAAAGGCATTTCGTAAATGCTTGCCTGAAAGAGGTTGAACCGTTCATTAGGCCCGTTATTTTTAAAATTGGCTTCAACAGCATTGGAATAATCCACACTGTACAAATTTGCTTTTGTACTATCTAATATCACCTGGCTGAACCTGCCTGCACCCGAGCCCACTTCCAGCACATTTTTGCCGGTAAGGTCTTCTTTATCCCAGCCTGTTTCAGCAAAAAAACGCACGGTGGATATATCAAGTTTGCTGGCTTTATCTACCTGCGTACCTGCAAATTTGTTCCATTGGTAGCCAAAGTTTTCCGTATAGTTATCATCTTCCACCACACGATAGGCACCATTTTTACAGGGAAAAATATTTTGCTCTCCGCTGCAAAGGCCCTCACTGGTTTTGGTGAGCGGCTGGTTGTTGAAAGGATTGGTAAATTGTATTGTCATTAAATTATTATATGAGGTTGCATTATTTTAAATTCCGCCTGCCACTTTTTTCAGGTACTCACCATAGCCGCTTTTTTTTAGATCCTCTGCCAGGTGCAGTAACTGCTCCCGGCTTATAAATCCCATCCTGTAGGCAATTTCTTCGGGGCAGCCTATTTTGAGGCCCTGCCTTTTTTCTATTACCCTTACATATTCTGTTGCATCGCTCAGGCTGTCGAAGGTGCCGGTATCTAACCAGGCAAAGCCACGGTCGAGCACGGCTACTTTCAGTTTTTTCTGCTGCAGGTAAATATCGTTTACGGTAGTTATCTCATATTCGCCACGGGCGCTGGGCTGTATGTTTTTAGCAATATCAACTACGTTATTATCGTAAAAATATAACCCCGGTACTGCATAATTGCTTTGGGGGTTTGCTGGTTTTTCCTCTATGCTTACGGCATTCAGTTCTTTGTCAAACTCCACCACGCCATACCGCTCAGGGTCGCTTACCGGGTAAGCAAAAATAATGGCACCATCCGGCCTGGCCGATTGCTGCAGCAATTTACTGAACCCGCTGCCGTAAAAAATATTATCACCCAGCACAAGCGCCACGCTTTCTTCCCCAATAAAGTCTGCACCTATTACAAATGCCTGTGCCAATCCGTTAGGTTTTTCCTGCACGGCATAGCTGAAAGTGCAACCCCACTGCGTACCATCGCCCAGCAGGCGCATAAACTGCGGCTGGTCCTCGGGTGTGGTAATAATGAGTATATCGCTGATACCCGCCAGCATGAGTGTACTTAGCGGGTAATATATCATCGGCTTATCGTATATGGGCATCAATTGCTTGCTGATACCCATGGTAATGGGATAAAGCCTTGTACCCGATCCGCCTGCCAGTATGATTCCTTTCATTTATTTAATTAAACGTATTTATTACTTATTGTACTGCTTTTGATAATAGGCCTGGTAGGCGCCACTGGTAACGTGTTGCAGCCACTCTTTATTATCAAGATACCAGTCAATTGTTTCTGATATGCCTTCTTCAAACTGCAGCGAGGGCTCCCAACCCAATTCATTTTTCAGTTTGGTCGCATCAATTGCATAACGCATATCATGCCCCGCCCTGTCGGTTACGTAGCTTATTAATTTTTCTGATGTTCCTGCTTCCCTGCCCAGCTTGCTATCCATCTGGCGGCAAAGTTCTTTTACAAGATCAATATTGGTCCATTCGTTGTGGCCGCCTATATTGTATGTTTCGCCTGCTTTTCCATGGTGAAAAATAACATCTATTGCCCTTACATGGTCTTTTACATACAACCAGTCCCTCACATTCAGCCCCTGGCCATAAATGGGCAGTGGCTTATTGTTGATGATATTGTAAATACAGAGTGGTATCAGCTTTTCGGGAAAATGGTTGGGGCCGTAATTATTACTGCAGTTGGAAATTTTAACGGGCAGGTGATAGGTATGATAAAAGGCTCTTACCATATGGTCGGATGCTGCTTTTGATGCCGAATAGGGGCTGCGGGGGTCGTAAGCTGTTGTTTCGGTAAACAGCCCTTCAGTTCCCAGTGACCCGTATACCTCATCGGTAGAAATATGATAAAAAACCTTATCATCATAATTGCCCTGCCAGCTTTCTTTGGCAGCCTGCAGCAGCGATGCTGTACCCAGCACGTTGCTGGTTACAAATGCCAGCGGGTCGGTAATTGACCTGTCTACATGGCTTTCTGCGGCGCAATGCAATACTGCCGTAAAGCTGTACTGTTCAAATAACTGACGCAGCAGGGGCAGGTTGGTAATATCTCCCTTTACAAATGTATAATTGGCACTGTGTTCAATATCCTTGAGGTTTTCGAGGTTGCCGGCATAACTCAGCTTATCGAGGTTTACAATGGCATATTGGGGATATTTGGTAACAAACAGCCTTGTTAGGTGTGAACCTATAAACCCGGCACCGCCAGTAATAAGAATTTTGTGCGTCATCGCCAATAGTAAGAAATTAATGAAAGCCGGTAAATAAGCCAGTATAGCTGTTTTAGCCGGTTTGCAAAGATATAGGTTTGCATACAAATGGGTAAGCTGTTTCCTTAAAAGGGTGCATAACCGGCTCACCCCTGGCTGAAATGCAATGCCTTATCCCAGGCGCTAAGTACGTTTACTTCATCATATACCTGCACCCGTTCACTGTTTCCTGATTTTACCTGGTTCAGCAATCCGTTGCTGGTAAACAGCCTGGTTATTTCTGATGCCCATATCTCTTCTTTTGCCGTCCGTGCTGCTTCATCAGTAAAGTCTTTCTCCAAAAAAGTGGGCATTAATACGCCATTGTTTGTAACTACCGGGCTGGTAACCGGTTCATCTTCCGCCATACCGGGGCAAATTATTTCTCTTGGGCCCGATGGGCAGTTGGCTGATATAACCGGTACAGCACATATTATGGCCTCAATTAGTGCACCCGGCAATCCTTCGTTAATTGAGGTAAGGGCAAATAATGAAGACCTGGCTATATACTTAAACGGATTTT
>JANMDL010000030.1:0-2055 GCA_031376295.1 Chitinophagales bacterium | reverse complement strand
AAAAGCCATCTTGCCACCTTTTATTGCTTCTTTACCCAGCGTCGCTCCAACTTCCTGTTCCGCTACAATCTTGGCAGGGGCACTCAATTTACCCGACTTTAATATTTTGGAAAGATCCTGTGTTTGCTCTACTGTAAACTTACCTGAAATTTCAGTGTTACCACCTTCAATAGGACCGTTTACATTGGGAGCAGAATATACGATGTCATCCAATGTGATGGCAACCGGCAAACCAGTATTTTTTGTAGTCATCCTGGCCCAGTTACGGGCGCCGGATGCTGTCATGCGCATGGTAACAATGGGCTTTCCATCCTGGCTGAAATCGTCTCTTGCGCTTTCAATAGCGTCTCCTTCCATTGTGGCCTTATCTGTGCCAGCCTGTGTTCTGATGGCATAAACAGGGAAATAGCGGATCTCACCACCACCTTTATTGGCTTTTTCTTTTTCTTCTTTACCAAACAAAAGCTTTGCGGTGGGTAAAAGCCCACTTTTGAATGCAGGCGTATTAATATATTCAAAAAACTTTGCTGTATCACTCAATACAACCCTGCCTATTTCGGTTGGATAAAAATATTCTTTTGTTTTTTTATCCTGGAAAGGCTGCATCGGATTCATGATGCGGAAAAACGGGTTCAATTTTGTAGAGTCAATCTTTGTGCTGTCTCCGTATAATGATTTGTAGAGGTTCTCATCAGCTTTTTTTAGGGATTCAACAAATGCTGCGTTACGGCCTTCTTTGTCATCTTTATCAGCCGCATCCAGGGTGTACATTTCCCAAAACTGCAGGTTGGCAGATGATGTAAGGTAATCACGTACCCTTTGCGGGTCTTTTACCCCGGCAAGCTCTACGTTGATGATGCCTTTTGCTTTATCTAAATTAATTGTTGGTTGAGACACACCAAATTTATCAATACGCTTTTGCAGTGTTGTATAAGTAAGGCCGATGGCCTCATCTGCATTTTTTTGTATCCAGGCAATTACCTTGCTGTCACTGTCGGTAGTTTTAATTTCTTTACCTGCACCAGCAAAAAGTCCGGCCAGGTTGGCATTAGGGTTTTGAACTTTATAGGCATTGGTGAAAAGTGTTACAAAGCCTGCGTCACTGTTTACCTTTTGTGCGGTGGCAGTTTTTATGGCAGCCAGCAACTGGGAGTCGGTGGGGTTGATGCTCAAAGACTTGATCAAACCTTCCAGGCTCACATCCATGGTAACATTGATACCGCCCTGCAGATCCAGCCCTAAATTAAGTTCATTCTTTTTGCAATCCTGATAACTGGTACCAACTATAGGAAAAGCTTCCTTATCACGCAAACTGTCGAGCAATTGCAATTTCCTTTTTTCAACAGCAGCAGTATACTCCTCTGACCCTTCCTTTAAACCAGGAGTGTTACGCTTTACAAATTTTTTAGCTGCGGCTTCCTGCGTGTTTTCAAAACTGCGTACTGCCCAGGTGTACGATAGTTCCCACAATGAAACAATAATCAGCGCTATTGCGAAAAACCATACCAAACCTTTCAATTTCATAACAATATACTTTTAGTAACTGTTTTAATTTTTTTTAAGAAGTGTGCAAAGATAGGGGAAAAAGCAATTGGCTATTTAAGATTGTATATTTAAGAATTTTACCCATTTTCGTTAAAAATTTCAACAATATGACCCGGTTCCGCCTGTTTTTAGGTATGGCAATTATGCTTGGTGCCTGTTCGCCAGTAAAAAAGATGCAAAACGATTCAAAACCCATTGTGCCGGTAACTACTGCTGTACCCACCGATTCGGTACGTACAGATGCTTTTATGGAGGATTTGATGGCTAAAAACCCTCTTTTTTTTGATGAAATACTCAAAAACCGCAAAGAATGGAATGTTCAGGTAATTTATACACAGGTAGACAGGGGGGCCAATGGCATACCTGCATTAAAAAATTATTATTTTAATGTAAATCCTGCCCGTTACTTCTATCCGGCTTCCACGGTTAAGTTTCCTGTAAGCCTTTTGGCCCTGCAGCGGCTGAATGAGCTGAAGGACAAAGGCATTAACAAAAATACTACTATGATTA
>JANMDL010000026.1:0-1532 GCA_031376295.1 Chitinophagales bacterium | reverse complement strand
CAGTCTCACAGACATGTGTATTTACTCCCTTTGGTTCGGTGGTCATTGATTCACGGAATTGGCCCAGAACTTGGGCAAGCGATCACGAAGCTTGTCCAAGGCTGGTCCCATGAATGGTCGTTTGGGATAAGTGCGAGGCTTCTTTGAGTCTGCGATTCGCATCGCGTTCTCGCTATTGACGATGCGTGTCGCTCGGTTGGCCTGGGCCTCGGTCAGTAACTTCACGCGAGCGAATGTCTTACTCCGCCGAGCGAATCGTCCACGCTTGTCACGCTGCATGGCTCCGCTGCGACGGATCGGTCCATATTCACCGACCTGGAACTTGTGTGCTTTAAGTAAACGTGCCTTGGGTCGAACCGTTCCACCAAACTCATGCAAGTTCCAAATCGTTCGCGAGTACTCGTTGGCTGGACCAATAACAACTTCGCTCTGACGCTCGTCGACCTCGTAGCGAATGACTCGTTTCAAGTGTCCGGTCGGTGTATGGGGTGCTTGACCTGGCTTGGACGGCTTCTTGCCGCGACGAATGCTTCGAGCGGCTGTTAAACGAATAGCTCCACCCGCATGACCGAGGCTTCGAAAGTTGGCCTTTTGAACCTTCTGTTCCACGGATTTGCCGTTGAACTGGACCTTTACATTAAGTTGCAACAGGCTCATTTTGCCACCCGGAATGTGAGGGTTAGCAAACTAGTGAACTGATTGAACTGGTCCCAATGTTCTTGCGAGTAAAGAACCCGATGGTCGGTTCCGACCCAGACTGCACCTGGAAAGCTAGCCAGCCGCTTGAGGCGAAACAAGTCTGCAATCTCTTCTGCGAGTCCGACGAGCGGATCGATCTCGGCAGCGTCCCCCTTTTTGAATTTCTTTTGGACGGCGAGATCGATCGCTGCGTCGTAGCTGTTGCGATGTCGATCCAAGCCCCGAACATGAAGCTCACGAGGGACCACACTCACGTGCAAATCCTTCATGTCCTTCAGATCGAAGTTGGGAACGAACAATCGAACCGCTTGCACGCTCTGGCTAAGCGTGGCACTGTTCAGTTCGGCAACGACTGCATCTGCGATATTGAGTACTGTCGACAAAGCTATGATTCTTCCGTGGTGATGAGTTTGGTGTGGATGCGAAGTTTGAGGCGAAACGGATCGCTGTATCGCCACGCTCGTTGGTTGCCAATCGGCAAAACTTCGTAGGTGAAGTTTTTGCCGTCGTCGTTCTCGATGATCAGGTCGCCTCGCTCGGGAAGCGTTGGCTGACCATCGAGTTTCAAATCTGCTGAGTCGATCAAGTAATCGCGGATCTCCATCCGAAGAACCAGACCGTCGCCGGTGTCTTGGTCAGCCATCGTTTTTCCGATGGTTGCAGTGACGATCGATTCAACCTCACCGCGGCGGTAGGTGATCTCGCGCGAGGCGTGTTTCGTCAGTTTCTCCGCTAACCATTTCTGGCCCGCCTTCAACAGGTCGCTCATGCTTTGCTCGGCTTCTTCTCCGGTGCGAGTAGCGCCGAAGCCTTGGTGCGGATCTCATCGAGCC
>JANMDL010000001.1:0-2170 GCA_031376295.1 Chitinophagales bacterium | reverse complement strand
TTGCCTTCGGCAACGCCTTCTTTAATATCTAACAATACTAATTCTTCACAAAGCTCTTTGCGGGCAATATTATCGGCACAAGTTGCGCCTACTGCACCTGCTCCTACTACGGTAACTTTCATTATACAATGTATTTTTTGGATGAAATGATGTGCAAAAGTAGGGCTCATTGGCTGATTTTGGTAATGACGGGCTTATTTTATTTCAGCATTTTTTCATTAGCTTGTGCTGCGTTTGCCATTGCTGTGTAATTGCACCCGGTAATGGCATCTGTGTAAAAAAAACGATAATGAAACAGTTAATCTCCCTTATGGTACTGCTGGTGGTGGCAGGCGGCGCATCGGCACAAAAAAAAGTACAGAATTTGCAGCCCGTGCGGCTATCTATCTTTAAAAACGGTACTTTTTTTGTAAAAAAAGAAGCAGTTGTAAATGTGACAGGTCAAACTTTTTATATTCCTGCACCCAAACAGGTTTTGATGGGTACCTACTGGCTGGGCGTGGATAAAGATGCCGGGCTGAATTCAATTGTGATAAAAACAGACACTTTCCGCAAGGAGCAACCGGCCAAATCAATACACGATTTTTTACAGGCCAATGTTGGTAAGGACATTACTTTGTACCGGCATATTGAAACGGGTACTGCTCCAAAAGTTATGGGCAGGCTGCTGTATTATGATGCTGCTGGTAAATGGGCAAGGCTGCGTACAGAGGATAAAAAACTGCTGATTGTATCAACGGATGATTTTGATGAACTGGCACTGGATGCCAATACCGGTGAAACTTTTATGACTGACAGCATTGCTGAGATAGCGAAGGTAACGCTTACCAAAGCAGTAAGCAGTACGGTGGCTTCCACCATCAGCCTGCAAAAAGGCATCCAATGGTTTCCCTCATACCAGTTGCGGATCATTAATGATAAGGAAGCCCGGCTGGAAATGAAAGCCACCGTAGTGAACAACAGTGATGACTACCTCAATACGCCGGTTGATATCATTATCGGTAATCCTGAAATGTTTTTTGGAGATCAGATAGACCCGGCCTGTATATCTTATCTTTCAGAGCGGTTAATGTCGGGCAGTTTTGCAAACATGCAGCAAATGACAAGTAATGCAGTTCAAAATGGCCGTGTTGTAAAAGTGTACGACAATTTTGATTTTGACAGCGAAGACAAAACCGGGGAGCAGTTTGAGGATCTTTATTTTTACAAACTGGGCACACTTAACCTTGAAAAAGATGCCCGGGTAATTGTGCCGGTACTTACCACCACTGTTGCTTATAAAGATGTATATGCAGCCGACCTCGATCTCAGCAGCACCAGCGCCAATGAAAAAAATCCATTGGAAGCATGGCACAGTTACCGGATAGTAAACAGTACAGCAGCGCCATTTACGGCAGGTGCCATGCTGGTAATGAATGCTGCTGAACAGCCGCTGGCACAATCGGTGCTGCAATACACACCGGTAAAGGGTAATAATGAAATACGCCTGTCAAGAGCTCTTAACATACAGATGAAAAATGAGGAGGAAGCAGTGAAGCGGGAAAAAAGCAATATCAGCAACACTGGCAATAGTTTTTTTGATAAAGTAACGTACAAAGGCACTATCAATATTATCAATTACCACGATAAAAAAATCACCATCCGCATCAGCAAAAGCATTGAGGGCATTTCCATTAAAATGAGCGATGGAGGAAAGGCTAAAATTACAAGGAATGCTGATGATGACGACCAGACCATGAGCAGCCTTCAATGGGAAGTGGAAGTAGAGGCCCGTGGTAAAAAATTACTCAGCTATGATTATTTTACTTATAAAAGCGCTAATTAAAACTGTATTGATATGAGGGTACGCAGTGCAGCGGCGGATGATCTTTCATCGCTTATTTTACTTTTTGAGGCATACCGGGAATTTTATGAACAAGTACCTGCCCTTGATGCTGCAGCAAGTTTTTTGCAGGAAAGAATCACAAACAGAGATGCGGAAATTTTTGTAGCAGAGATTGAACAGGGCGAACTGGTCGGTTTTGTGCAGTTGTACCCGCTATTCTCTTCCACCCGTATGAAAAGGCTTTGGTTGCTGAACGATTTGTATGTGAGCCCGGCACACAGAGGCAAAGGCGTATCTGTATTGCTGATTGAAAGGGCAAAGGAGCTGTGCAGGCAAACAGGCAGC
>JANMDL010000913.1:0-8756 GCA_031376295.1 Chitinophagales bacterium | reverse complement strand
GGAAGGGGCTACCGACACAAGAGGCAAAAAATCCGGCTATTTGAGCACTATACCGGCACTGTACCCCAACGACCAATGGCAGATGGATGGGTGGGAACTCCCATTTTGGGGAAGTGGAAAATTTGAAAGGTCAACTTTGGTAGTGGTAAGGGATGCCAATAGCAAAAAGATTGTTGGCTATTCTTTAGGCAAAACAGAAAACACTTTAGTAATAACCGAAGCATTGCGGGATGCCGTTTCCTCAACAGGGTATCTGCCTGGTGAAATAGTGTTGGATAACCACAGTTTCAACCAAACCAAAGAGGCAGAATATTTAAAGGAGAATACAGCAAAATTAGGCGTTATATGGACTGTTACCAGCAACCCCCAGCACAAAAGTATTGCTGAACGGCATTTTAAACATCTTGATGCGATTTGTAAAGATTATGAGGGCTATTTGGGCGAAGGTGTTAAAAGCCGCAACAGGAACGGACGGCCAAACGGTGAGACGATGGACTATAGCGCAAAAACCCAACTTTCAGAAAACAAGGTAAAGGCGATAGCAGTTGAAATAGTGGACACCTTCAACAACCAGCCTTTAAAGGATGGAAAAACACCTTCCGAAATATACGAAAGCGGCGAAAAAATAAACTGTCTTAAAGCAGATGTTTTTACCCGTGTGCAGATGCTTACACCCACAACAGAGGCAACAGTTACAAGGGGGCAAATAAATATTGTACGCTCCAATGTAAAGTATGAATACCAGTTGCCAGCCGCCTTATTCAACGACTATAACGGGGTTACAGTTTTGGTGAATTACGAAGATTTAAACGATTGCGTTTACCTGTATGATAAGAAAACCGGTGTGGCAATAGGCTGCATACCCATAAAGCAAAAAGCGCATGGCGCAAAGGTAAACCAAACCGAAAAAGATATAGAAATTATGAACAGCCACAAGGGCAGGCAGAATGGTATAAAGGCGGCTGGTAAAAGGGCAGTGGACAAACTAAGGGCAGCGGCTTTGTACGAAAATCCAAAAGCAATAGACTTGCTGCAAAAGCACACAATTCCAAAAGATGTTGTAAAGGTAATGGAACAAAATTCAAACCTGAAAGCCCGGTTACTTGATATTGGCGGCAACCCTGCAACCATTGAGCAGCCAATGCCAAAAAGCGAAATAAAACCCCATGTATTGAGGGGTGATGAAAAGAAGGAAAAAAGCCCCTTTTCAGTAGTTAACAAAGGGCCATTAAAGAAAATAAAACTGTAATAACAAAAACAACAACAACATGACAACGCACGACAAAGAACAGGTTAGAAAAGCCGCTGCCGACTTCATAAAGGCAAAGGAAATTTCCCAAAATGAATTAGCAACCATGCTGGACGTAAGCCCGGCAACTGTAAGCAATTTAATAAACCGGAAGTGGGCTAATATTGATGCCAGGCTATGGCACCATGTAAAGGTTTATGTAATGCCTTCAATGCCGGGCGAACTCTACGAAACGAACGATTTATCCAGCGTGGTAAACCTTTGCAACAAAGCAAGGCAATACCGTTTCATGGTTGGTTTAGTGGGTGATACAGGAACGGGTAAAACAACGGCACTGGAGGCGTACAGCAGGCGTAAAAACGTGTTTTACACGGTTTATGATAAGACTATGAACCCAAAGCAGTTTTTTGCCGTGTTGGTTAAAAAACTGGGCATTTCATTTGAGGGCAATATTCACAACCTTATAAACAGGATAGCGGAATATTTAAACACGGTTGAAGCCCCTTTGCTTATAGTTGATGAAGCGGGAAAGATGCCACGTAATATGATTTTGTATATGCACGTTTTGAGGGATAAGACCATTAAAAATTGCGGTATTGTGTTGGCTGGTATGCCCTATTTCAAAGAGAACCTGAAAAGGGGAGTTGAGAAAGAAAAGGAGGGTATTGCGGAGTTTTTCAGACGTGTAAACCTGTGGCATACCATGAAGGGATTAACACGAAAGGAGGCGGCGCAAATATTGCAGGACAGCGGCGTAAAAGACACCAGCACATTGAGCAGTACAAAGCAGATAGGCTATCTGACAAATGAAATTTTATTGTTACAAACCATAAACGATGAAATATGAAAAGGACAAAAGTAAGTAAACAAGAATTGAGCCATATAAATGACTTGCTCATAGATACAGAATGGATAAAATCTAAAAGTTATTTAGCTATGTTTTATTCGTATGACTGTACAAGCGTACTCAGTCAACTATCACAAAGGGAAGCAAACGAATTGATAGGCTACCTGAAAGAATACAAAGAGGAACGCAAAGCAATGAGGGTAAGTATAATTTCATTAGCAATTGAAGCGGGTATTATTAACGTTAAAATGAGTGAAGATTTTGAAACCCTGAATGATTTTTTGCTGCAAAAAGGAAGGGTAAAAAAGGAGTTTTTGCTATTGACCGAAGGAGATTTAAAAAAGACTTTAAGCCAGTTCAAACAGATAGTAAAAATGAAGAATGAAAGAATAGCAAAAAAGGCTACAAAAAAACTTTTACAGGAACTTAATTTATCAACTATAAACTTTTAAAAAATGGTACAGGTAAACAAGAAAAAAGACATTGTTATAACCATTTCTGCCAATGGTTGCCCCTTTGAAAATATAGGCGTTATTCAAAGTCAATTAGCCATTACATTAGGCCATTTAAACCCTGAAACGGCTGCAAACGAATTGGACTGTACAAGGCAGATTCTTTTGCAGCTTTTGGATGCTTTCAGCTTTGATGGCGACCAGTTAGCAGCAATCGGAAAGGCTATTTACGATAATGATAAAACTGAATTGACTGAAACAATGTTAATCGGTGACAATGGTTAAAAAAGGGGTGTTCAATATCGTATTTATTTTAATGGTTACACTTTTGGTGTAACCATTACGCATAAAAGGCAATAAAGGTTTTTCAATTTTATACACTTTAAAAAACAAATTATTTTTACATGGCACGAAACAAAACTTTGATTGAAAACAGGAATCGGAAAATACTTGAAAAGTTTAGCGAAATGTACGAAAAAAAAGGTGTGAGGTATGATTGGGTAATAGAGAAATTGAGCGAAGAGTTTTTTTTAGAACCGGCAACAGTTAGCCGGATTGTTTTTAAAAAAGTAAGGGAAAAAAAGTAAATGAAATTATCCAGGGCTTTAGGCATAAAGGAAAAAAATAGCCATACCGAAATATTGATTTATTCCGTTATCGGAAGGAATTTTGGCTATCCTGATGGGATTACAAGTAGGGAATTTGCAGCTATTTTTTCAAAGGCGGAAAGCATCGGTAAGCCGGTACATATTAGAATTAATTGCCCCGGTGGTTTTATACATGAGGGTATTGCAATTTTCAACATCATTAGAGCCTCAAAAGTTGATGTTTACTGCTACGTGGACGGTATAGCAGCAAGTATGGGAAGCGTGATTGCATTGGCCGGTAAAAGGCTTTATATCAGCAAGTATGGCCGTTTAATGACACACAGAGCCAGCGGAGAAGTGCAGGGAGATGCCGACCACATGAGAAACTACGCTAATGAACTTGAAAGCCTTGAAACAACAATGGCAGAAATATATGCCGAAAAAACAGGGTTAACAATTGAAGATGCCAGGAATAAATATTTAAAGACAGGGGTTGACAGATGGATTACAGCAAAACAGGCTTTTGACGAAAAAATATCAGATGGTATTTATGAATTAAATCACCCGGCACTGCCTGAGAAGGAAAATAAAATGGTTGCCCTTTGGGGCTTTTTCAATAAAAATTTATCACAAAAAAATCAAAAATTTATGCTATTAGAGGATTTAATTTCAATGTTGAATTTACCGGAAGATTCAACAGATTCAGACGTTTTAAAGGCAGTTAAAACATTAATGGAAAATTCACCTGCAAAAGAAACAGCACAAAAGGCATTAGCCCTAATGGCTGGACGTTGTGGGATTGACAAAGAAAAGCAATCCCTTTACGCTATGGCTATTGAATCAAATCCGGCAAAAGCGTTTGAAATGATTTTTTCACAATTGGTGAAGACTTCAGAACAAGGCGGCATTATGCCGAATTTGCTTAATCTTTCTGACATCATAAAGAATGAGCCAAAAAGCATGTTTGGGCAACCCATTGTAACGAAGCACGAAGGGAAAAATATACCAGCTAAGGCACAATGGGGTTTAGATGAATACCGTAAATATGCCCCGAATGAGTTGCAGAATAATGATGCTCTTTATGAAGAACTGCTAAAACGTGGAGGGCTATTATAATAACATTAAATTTTAAAAAACAAGTATATGCCAGAATTAAGGAAACAGGTGTGGTTAAAGCAGTTAATGCACAACTACTACCCAACCAGCAATTTTTTGAATTTCGTTACTGACTTATCTTCACTGTCAGAAAACGATAAAATAAACCTTGCTGCTGCAGGTGTTGACCCTGCATGTTTAATCAACAATACAACATATCCAATTCAAATTCTTCAAAGCGTTGATGATCCTTTAGAATTGGTACTGGATTTGTTTGAAACAGAAAATACCTTAGTAAGGTATCCAGTTGCAGTAGAACGTTCATACAATATGTTAGAAGGTGAACTGGTGAAGCACCGTAACAGCTTGCAAAAAACAACATTTGGAAAAGCTGCACACGCATACAGCCCTACTGCTAATGCTTCTTTTACACCAGTTATATCAACAACTGGTGCAGATGATGGCGAAGGAAACAAGCGCCTAACAATTGCGGATATATTGAAGTTCAAAAGAAAATTTGTTGAAACCGGTCTAATGCTGGACGACCTTTATTTGGCACTATGCCCACGCCATATAGAAGATTTGCTATTGGAAGATTCAAAAACCTTTAAAGATGTTTTTGATTTGGTAGATGGAAAGCCAAAAAGGTTTGGTGGGTTTGGTATGTTGGAAAGTGCATTTTTTGCCACCTATAACCGCACTACAATGCAAAAGAAAGCATACGGAGCTGTTGCAGCTTCAACGGATGGATTTAGTTCATTTGCCTTTATCAAACAAGAGGTAATGAAAGCCGATGGCAAAGAAAAAATGTATAGCCGTGTTGACGACCCCGAATCCAGGGCTACAGTTGTTGGCTTTGATAAGCGTTTTATTGCCCTTCCTTTCAGAAATAAAGGAGTTGGAGCAATTGTATCAGCAGCGGTTTAAAACCGCCTTATTTTAACTTTAAATGGCATTTATGGCATATAATCATAAAAATAAATTGGCGAAGGTTAAACAGGTTAAAGAGGAGTATAATAAACACTCTAAACTACATTTGTCGCAAAAGCACATTTATGAAACTTATATATACCCTAAATTTAAAATTGCACGAAGTACTTTTTTCCGCTACCTAAAGATAGACACCCGTCATATTTAGTATTGTTTAAAAAAAACAGGTACAGGCTATACGCCTGTTTTTTTTGCCTCTACCTTTAATCTTTTCTTTAGTAACTTTTCGGCATTATTAGGCCGCTTCCTTTAATCTTTTCCATAGTAACCGCTTTAACCTTTTTAAGTGCCGTTTATATAATCCGCCACAGGCGGAGAAATTGGACAGTATAATTTGTATAACCGGTGTAAAACGGCTACACGATTATACCACTTAGCAAAATACCTGCCACCGGGTAACCCTGTATTTTACTTTTGCTGATAGCTGCGCTGCCTGGTTTTAAAAAATATCCGGGGCTAACAAAATTTTAACAACTTCTTAAGCCCATTCTTTTTATTTTCAACCTATGATTAAAACAACTGCCTGCTTATTGCTGCTGCTCTTTACCGGCTTTTGCAGCACAGCACAATATCCCTGGAAAAATTTAGTGCTGGAAGGTGGAGGTATACGGGGCATGGCTTACAGCGGCGCCATAAAGGTACTGGATGAAAAGGGCGTTTTACCGCAAATTGAAAAAGTAGCAGGAACGTCTGCTGGTTCGATTGTGGCACTGCTCATCAGCCTGGGTTACACGGCCAACGAAATTGACTCCACCATGCGCAACCTGCGGATTGAACAGTTTAACGATGGTGGCGGCGGGCTGCTGGGCAAATACAAAAGAGCCAAAAGATATTATGGTATTTATAAGGGCGATACGTTTGAAGCATGGCTGGAAGAAAGGATAGCTCAGAAAACTGGCAACCCGCTTACTAATTTTGGGCAGCTTGATTCACTTACAAAAACCAGTGGCAGGTTCAGGCTGTTTTATTGTGTAGGTACTAACCTCACCAGACAGCAACTGGCGGTTTTTTCTGCTGTCTGCACACCATTTATGCCGCTGAAAACTGCCGTGCGTATCAGTTGTTCCATCCCACTTTTTTACGAACCGGTAATTCTTGACAGTACTGGTGCTGAAGTACGGCAGCAAATAAAAGGACATCACTACGAAGTGTATGTAGATGGCGGTATGCTGGCCAATTATCCCATTAATATTTTCGACAGTTGTAAAAATGGTGGCAACCCATTGGTGTGCGATAGTGTGGTACACAATTACCAAACCTTGGGCCTAAAGTTGGAAAGAGATGAGCAGGTAAAAGAGTTAACATATTCCACCAGCATTCCGCCCTACAATATCAACAGCCTCAACGATTATTTTGGCGCTGTACTAAACCTGATGATGGAAACCATGAACCGTAAACCCAACCTGGAAAATGAAAAGAGCCGCACCATTTACATAGGTTATGGCAATGTAGCCAGCAAACCCCGAAAAATGAATGCGAAAGAAAAACAAATGCTGTATGAAAAAGGGGTATTGGCAGCCGAAACTTTTTTCAGCAATGCAATACCCGGCAGCAACACGCCGCTTACCCGCTGAGTTTAAGCAGTTACACCCTCTTCAGCCAATACTTTCTTAATAGCAGCTACCATTTGCGCTCCTTTGGCAGCAATCTGCTCTTCCGTCCACAAAAGGCTGATGGCGGTGGAAACACAGCGGCCCATTATGGCATCACTTTCGCTGAAATCATCGGTGGCATGCTTCATTACTGCTGCCTTTATATCTGGATGCAGGCTATTGAGGGTGATGGAATGTTTAAGATGATCCCACTTGCGGATATAATGCCAGTTGTTATCAAACCAGTAAAAACTACCGGCCAGTATGCCCTGGGCCTTCATTTCAGCAATGGCGGCACGGGTAATGGCTTCGGTAGGTAAAAACCAGCTCAAAAAAGTACAACTGTCTCCCGAAGGATCTGGTACCCGGCGGTAACTTATTTCAGGCACCTGCTCAAAAATGGCTTTAAGCTGCGCATGATTGCGGCGCTGTATGGCCAGAAAATTGTCTAACTTTTTTATTTGTGCCACACCCACGGCAGCATTCAGTTCGCTGATGCGAAAATTGTAGCCGATAAAAGGATGCAGGTCGGCACCACGGTCGGCACCTTTATGGTCGTGCCCATGATCAGTATAGCCATCACATTTTTCATAAATATCCTTATCATTCGTCATTATCACGCCACCTTCGGCGCAGGTAATGGTTTTTACAAAATCAAAACTGAAAGTACCGGCATGCCCAATGGTACCCAGCATTTTCCCCTTATAAGTTCCGCCAATGCTCTGGCAGGCATCTTCCAGTAAAATCAGGCCATGCTGGGCACATATTTGTTGCAGTGCATCCATGTCGGCCATACTGCCACACATGTGTACGGGCATTACGCATTTGGTTTTGATTGAAATGGCCCCACGCACTGCTTCAGGTGAAAGGGTAAGCGTATCATCTACATCCACCATTACGGGCACGGCACCTACACTCAATACTGCTTCAAAACTTGCTACAAAAGTAAAAGAAGGCATAATTACTTCATCTCCATAGCCTATGCCCAAGGCTGCCATAGCTGTTGTAAGTGCCGCAGTGCCACTGCTGAGCAACATAGCATGGTTGCAACCAAATGTTTTGCACACGGCTTCTTCCATTTCTTTGGCCTTCCAGATACCTTTGCGGGGGCCATCAAAGCCATAGCGCATTAAAATACCTGTTTCCAGTACATCGTTTACTTCTTTGCGCTCTTCTGCGCCAAATAATTCAAAACCTGGCATATCACTTACATTAAGACTGCAAAGGTAGCCATTTTGCCGTTTAACAAGGGCAATATACTGCCTGGAGCAAAAAAACTAATGATTGTTAGTTTTTTTATACTTTTGTGTTCTAAATACTGGTTATGTCGATACAGAATATGGAAGCGCTGTTTCAGCAAAAAATAGACAGGGAAACCAAAATTGAGCCAAAGGACTGGATGCCAGATGCTTACCGCAAAACCAATGTGCGGCAGATTTCGCAACACGCCCATAGCGAAATTGTAGGTATGCTGCCCGAAGGTAACTGGATCAGCCGGGCGCCTTCACTCAAGCGTAAAGCCATTTTACTGGCCAAGGTACAGGATGAAGCGGGCCATGGCCTTTACCTGTACAGCGCTGCAGAAACACTTGGTGTGGCCCGTAGCCAGATGGTGGCCGACCTTAACAGTGGTAAGGCAAAATACTCCTCTATTTTTAATTACCCCACACTTACCTGGGCCGATATGGGTGCTGTGGGATGGCTGGTGGATGGTGCTGCCATACTCAACCAGGTAATGCTGTGCCGCACATCGTACGGGCCTTATGCAAGGGCGATGGTACGCATCTGCAAAGAGGAAAGTTTTCACCAGCGCCAGGGCTTTGAAAGCCTGCTGGTTTTATCCAGGGGCTCTGCCGAACAAAAAGCCATGTGCCAGGATGCCATTAACCGGTGGTGGTGGCCCAGCCTGATGATGTTTGGCCCCAAAGACAGCGAAAGTACCAA
>JANMDL010000476.1:0-5358 GCA_031376295.1 Chitinophagales bacterium | reverse complement strand
CACCAGCCATGAAAATTTTCTTAACGCAATTTTTTCCAAGGCCCACCCTTCAAAAACACTTTCTGAATAGGAGTGGATGGGTATTTAAAATATCTGCCACATACTACTATTCGGCTCTTTAGGAAATTTACAATTCATCCTGGCCAGTCTGGTCTTTAATCAACGGCAAACATCACAAAATTTACTCATTTGCCGGTCTTGGAAACTGCACCCACACATCATCGCCAGCCCGGTCAATGGGCAGTGTACCCAGCAGGCTATAGCGCCGCATATCTATCCAGCGATGTCCTTCGCCATACAATGAGTAGCGCCGCTGTTTCAGCATTTCCGTAATCAATGCAGCTTGTGTAACGGCGCCGCTGTAATTAGCAAGCCCGGCCGCATTGCGCACTTTGTTCAGTGCCGTTACTGCATTGGTAAGATTGGCTCCGCCGCCCAACTGTGCATTGGCTTCTGCATAAATAAGGAGCAGTTCCTCATTCCTTATAATGGATATATTGCTGGTGTTGGAAGGAAAAACAAAAAAGTCATAATCACTTGTCAACCCGTCCTGCGTGGTGGAAGCAGTCCTGATGGGTGTTTTACCCAATCTTGTATCACCTGCTTCGGCCTGCGAAATAAAAGATGGCTGTGCCACCCTCGCCTCTCCGCTTGAGTTGGCAGGAAAAAACATCGGGTTAAGCTGATCGCCACCGGCAGTGGCAAAAGTATAATAAGCCCCTGTTTGCAGGTTGCCGTTGATATCAAAAAAAGAATTAGTCAATGCAGACAAAGCACCGTTCCAGTCACTTTTATATACAGATACCCTTGCAGCAAGTGCCCGATTAAATTTTGCAAATTGCCCGGCGGTGTTTCCAAAAAGGGCGGAGTTGAAAGGAAAGTTTACAGCCGCATTGGCACTAAGGTCAGTATAGGCACTGTTTAACAAAACAAGGATGGCATCTATAGATTGATCCTTTGAAAGAAATGGCCCCAAGGCATCAGGGTTGGCTACTTCTACCCGGATACCATTGTTGTATTGCTGGTTCAGCACCATAAGCAGTTCATGCGCCTGTATCGTTTTTGCATAAGCCTTACCAATGGCTTTTTGTGCTGCCGTTATGCTGGCTGTGGTATTGGTAAGCCCGGTTAGCAGGATATTGGTATTTTTTACTACGCGGTATCTTGCCGAGAACGGGTTGGTGGTATAAAACGTATTGTTATCCAGTGTGGCAGTTCCTTTGCCCAGCAGGTCTGATGTAAATCTTGGATCTGAGGTGGAGAACCGGTAAAATTCACGACCGATAACGCCTACACCATCCCAGTACAGCCCCATGCTGGATCGCATACTTGCTTCGGTACCCGTTACTAAGTTTTGTATTTCGCCCAATGTTGGGTTGGCCGAAATGGGGCCGAGTCCCGGGTTATTGGGATCCTGGATAGCATCTACCTTACAGGATGAGAATAACAATACGGCAGGCAATGCCGCTATGATGGCTATCCTTTTTATCAATTGATTATTGGTTGTCATAATTTTTTTATTTTCAGGATGAAAAAATTTTTCCTTTTATTAAAAATTCACGGTTACTTCAAAGTTTACACTTTTGGCCGAAGGAAAAGGCGTTACTTCCACATTGCTGGAAATAGCATTGGAGCCAAAATTGCTCACTTCGGGATCGTAACTGTTGTACTTGAAAATATTGATTAGGTTGCGCCCGGAAAGGCTCAGCTTTACATCGCCAATTTTTTTAAGTATGCCTGCTTTGGGGAAACGGTAACCCAGCCCTATTTCCCTTACCCTGAAGTAGCCAGCATTTTCCACCCATGGCCCTGCCGTTGTACCCAATGCTGCCAGGCGAAAATCACCATTCACTTTTACCCCTGTGGGATCCAATGATTTTTTATCAAAATCAGGTGAAGTACCAAATATGTCAGAAAGCAGTGTGGAGAGGTTGATATTTCTTCCGCCCTGCTTCCAGTGCATCAGTACGGAAAAATCCCAGTTTTTATACGTTACTGTTTCTGTAAATGACATCTGAAAATCTGGCTCTGCATTTCCAAAAACACCCAGACCCGATTCAGGATCTACCTTATCGCCAGGGCCTGCAATGCCTACAACCTGTGTGGGGCTTTTGCCTTGCTGAATCCTGTAAGTACCCAGTGTAGCACCAAATGCACCAGTATTAAATGCAGGCACATCGAGCCTGGTTACTACTGCCTTGTTTTTCCAGAAATTTATCTGCGATACCCATTTAAAATTCTTTTTAATCACCGGTATGATATTCACGCCTATTTCAACTCCTTTATTCTGAATAGAGGCCACATTTTTCCAGGAAGTGGTAAAGCCCGATGAAGAAGGAATCTGCACATTCAGTATCAGGTCGTCCACTTTCTTCCTGTAATAAGTAAGCTCTAATGTAACCCTGTTGCGCAGCAAACCTATGTCAATCCCTGTTTCCAGTTCGCTTTGCTTTTCAGGATTGAGCTGCTGGTTGCCCTGCACCAACCCGATGACAGAACCTGTACCACCATTGAATACGGCGGGTACTAAGGGCGTATAGATAGCGCCAAAAGGAGCAAAGTTGCCGGACTCTCCATAAGCAACCCTTAGTTTTAACTGGCTTACCTTATCAAACTTCCAGGATGGCAGTTCGTGTATGTTAAAAGCAATGGATGCTTTGGGATAATAGTATAATTTATCAGCATCTCCGTTACGGGAAGATTTATCGCCACGTAAGCCCAGGGTTGCAATCACAATATCATTGTAATTCACTTCTTCCTGTACAAAAAAGCCCCGGTCTTTTTGCAGGGTCTTTGCCTGGTCTACCTGCACTGCCCCGGCCTGGTTTACATTGTTTTGTGTACCTATCAACTGTGTAGCCGTGGTTAATACATTATTGATATTGATGTTCTCAGCTGTAATACCGGCCTGTGTGCGGAAACTCATTTTTTGAGTGGCCTGAAATTCGTGTAAAGCAAAAAAGTTGTAATTGCTGTTACGGGTAATGGTAGTACCATAAATAGAAGCGCCGTTGGTACCATTGCCATTCTTTTGAAACTGCAGCTCCTGCGGAAAAATAGCAATCGTATTCAGCGTATAATGGTCAATACCACCCCGTGCAATAATTTTAAAATCGTGTTTGTCATTTTTAAATACTTTCCATGTGGCTGAGCCGCCTACCACCGTGCGGTTTACTTTTTCCTTGTTGGTAATAAGGTCACGGGTTTGCAAAAAGTTAGAAGGGGCAAAGGGATTATTGGGATAGTTGCCGCTGCCATCGGGAAAAAGATTGGCCCAGGAAGGAGTAGAAACAAATGAAACCCCCAGGGTGGTGCTGGTATTGTCATTGTTAAAAAAGCCACGGTCAGCCTGTGATTCAATATAGTTTACATTTAAAGACAGATCCAGAAAACTGGTGGCCTTTTGCGTAAGGTTAAGCCGGAAAGAACTTTTAGCAAACCCGGTACCCTTTACTATTGCTTCGTCGTCTTTACGGGTAAACCCTGCATAATAAGACGTTTTATCATTTCCTCCGCTCACACTAAGTCTTGTATTGTTCATCAGGCCTTTGTTGCCATACAGTTCTTTTTCATAATCATAGGTTTTTTTGCCCTGTGCGGTATAATAAGCCAGCCCCGAGGCACCAAAAGCTGTCTGCACTTTTGTATCATCCCATTGCCTTTGCCCGAGTTTGCGCAATTGCATCTGCACACCTATGGAATGCGAAAGCTCTATTTTAGTATTGCCGTTCTTTCCTTTTTTAGTGGTGATGATAACTACGCCCGCTGCGGCTCTTGACCCATAAATGGCCGCTGCCGATGCACCTTTTAAAATTTCAATACGGTCTATGTCCTCGGGGTCAAGGTCGGCAATGCGGTTGGAGGGATTGTCCTGGTTGGAGTTGCTGCCCTGCCCGGCAGCTTTTGAAATCGTATTCAGCCCTGCCGCTATGGATGAGTTATCATAATAAACCCCATCAACAATAAATAAAGGTTCAGAGTTGGCTACCAGCGAAGTAATGCCCCGCAGTTTTACCGAAATACCACCGCCCGGTGCACCGGAATTGGCAGAAATATTGGCGCCGGTAAATTTCCCATATAAGGCACCATCCACCGTTGACTGCTGGGCTGTGCCTACCAGGTCTTTTCCGGATACCGAAGCCACGGCATTGGCCAGGTTGGCTCTTTTCAGCGAACTGGCCAACCCTGTTACAATTACTTCGGAAAGACTGGTGTTATCAGTAACCAGTTTAATGGCCAGGTTGGTACCTGCATCTACCGTTTGGGCTAAATGCCCCACATAACTGATTACTAATTTTGCAGTGGCGTTTTTAACCGTCAGCGAAAACTTGCCTTCGGCATCAGTTTGTGTACTGTTGCTTGTCCCTTTTTCGGTAACGGAAACGCCTGGTAAGGGGGCGCCCGATTCTGTAACCGTACCGTTGACCACAAACTGGGCCATCAGCCACCCGGGCATAAGAAGCGCCAGAAAGAGCGCAATTACTTTGATTTTTCTTTTCATGACAATAAGATTAAATAGTTAAGAGAATGTGATTAATAGTTAAGGCAATAAATTAAAAGATGTTTACACCGTTAAGTTACAATGAATATATGGATATTCAAAATATTTATATATGTGTAAGGTGTGAGATTTTTTCAGGAGAAGCAAAAAAAATGCTTTTACAAAATACCGGCACATTCGCAGCAGAATGCCTCCCGGCCTTTAATTACCAATCTCAATTTGCTGGATGATGCGATGCTGCGCAGAGAATAATCAGGGGACTCTTTCTCAACACATCAGAAAAAAAATTAGCCGTATGTGTTCTTCCCAAAATCATTGAAAGCACTACTGATGTTTATGTTGTATGCCAATAAAACTGTAATCCTGCTGTGTACAGGCTGATGAACCCTTAAAATTCGTACCCCAGTGTAAATGAAACACTGCGGAGTTTTTCTGTATAGTCGCCATTGTTATAACTGGCCGGCACATGACTGATAAAAGAAGGGCTGTACTGCATGGTTAAATGAATATTTTTGTATTGGCTGCGTACCAGTATGTTCAGGCCGGCATCAATACTCCTGAAGTCATCATTGGTGGCATTCCCTATTTTAATATTTCCCTCCTCCTGCCTTTGACCAATGATGGTATTGTAATCTCCCTTATACCTGCCATTAAGCAATGTTGATACAAAAAAACCAGCGCCGGTGCTAAAGGATAAACCATTTTTGCCCATTACTTTTACCAATATATTCTGGTTGAGGGCCAGGTAATGTAACCTGAACCGCACATCTGCTGCATAATCCGGTACCGGCACCGACCTGAGGCGGTAGCCTTTCTGGTAAACAGCAAGCCCGGTTTCTGACCATATGTTTCCAAAC
>JANMDL010000861.1:0-15534 GCA_031376295.1 Chitinophagales bacterium | reverse complement strand
GCAGTATCAAACTGTTTAATATAATCGCAGCCGCTCACACCATCCTGCAATGCCTGCCAGTATTCACCAACAGTTTTGCCTAATGGAGTGATGGCACCCAGTCCGGTTACAACTACCCTTTTTAAAGCCATAAAGTTTGCCTGTGATAATTAATGATGGTTTACTTAGCGTGCTCCTCTAAGTAAGTAACAGCCTGGCCAACAGTAGTGATGGTTTCAGCCTGTTCATCCGGAATAGAAATATTAAATTCTTTTTCAAATTCCATGATTAACTCAACGGTGTCCAAGCTATCGGCACCGAGATCATTAGTGAAAGAAGCCTCAGGGGTAACCTCAGCTTCGTCAACGCCTAATTTGTCAACAATAATCTTTTTTACTCTTGTTGCAATGTCTGACATGATTGTAAAATTTAGTTTTATCTGGTGCAAAAATATACTTTTTGACATAAATACAAAGAAATACTATGATGTATAATGCCGCAACCCTAAAATACCTTCATTTCTTACCGGCAAACGGGGATGAGCAAAATCGCCCGGAAAACTTAAAATTGCGGTGTATCCCTTTCCGGGGCTGATTTATACAAATTCTTCAAATGTGAGGTTTGCCGGTATTTTTGCTGAAAAAACTTACTGGCAGGGTGTGTAAAATAATTTTAAGGCCATGGCCGGCCAGCCAACTGTTGGAATCTCTGTATTTTTTTGTATTTTAGTGGTTCATCACATCCATTACTTAACGATTAATATGGGACTAAAACAGATTGACCACGGCACGCCGGAATACAGACAGATGGTTAAACTGCGGGATGATATCCTCAGGAAACCGCTGGGGCTTAGTTTTAACGCTGATGAACTGGCAAGGGAAAAAGAGGATATTTTGCTGGGTGCTTTTGATGATGATGAGATACTGGCCTGCTGCCTTTTAACAAAAGTTGACAACAGAACGCTTAAGCTGCGCCAAATGGCAGTACAGAATAACCTGCAGGGAAAGGGCATTGGCGCTTCCATTATGAACTTTGCTGAAACCATTGCCCGGGATAAGGGCTACAAAAGCCTTGTGATGCATGCCCGCAATACAGCCATTGGCTTTTACGAGAAATTTGGCTACAAGGTTACCGGCGATGAATTTACTGAAGTGAACGTGCCGCACCATTTGATGGAGAAAAGGCTGGGGTAAGTTTTACCCTGAAATGATGAGAATGTGCAAATGTGAAAATATGCAAATGTGCAAATGAGAATACAGCAGTCAATGTCGTTGACTTAACGTTTCCCCACAGTCAAATTCTGTCACCCCTTCGGGGTTTTGCCCTCATGTTGTTACATTTTCTATAATAATGGCATCCCTTCGGGATTTAAGAAATGCTTAACTAAACGACATTGAATGCTTAATTTAACCTGCTATGTAAACAAAAACGCCACATCTTCCACCGTTAATTTTTTTACAAAAGAGTTTTCTTCGCTGATCAGTTCCCTTGCCAGTTGCTTTTTCTTTTGCTGCAACTGCATTATTTTTTCTTCCACGGTATTTCTGCATATCATTTTATAGGCAAAAACCTTTTGTGTTTGCCCTATGCGGTGTGTGCGGTCAATAGCCTGGTCCTCCGCAGCGGGGTTCCACCAGGGATCCATCAGGTACACATAATCGGCAGCAGTCAGGTTAAGTCCCACACCGCCTGCTTTAAGGCTTATCAAAAACACCTGCTGCCCTTGCTCTTCCTGAAACTGTTTTACCAGCCTGCCCCTTTCAGCCGGTTTGGTGCTGCCATCTAAGTACAATGAGTGTAAGCCAGCGGCCTGCAACCTCTTTTGTATTATCTGCAGCATGCCCAAAAACTGCGAAAACACCAGTATCTTATGATTGCTGCTGTTTTCTTCAATCTCCCTCATCAGTTCATCGGCCTTTGCCGAAGCGGGGTTGAATTTTTTACCATTCACCGCCGATACCAGCGAGGGGCAATCGCAAATCATGCGAAGCCTGCCAAGCCCTTCCAGCAGCAGCATCAGTGAGTTGCTCATGCCTGCTTCCTGCACCTCCTGCAATATTTTGCTGCGGTACTCATCCTTTACCGTATCGTACACTTTGCGCTGGTAGGTATCCATTTCGCAGTACAGTACGGTTTCTGTTTTATCGGGCAAATCTTTGGCCACCTGCTCCTTGGTACGGCGCAGTAAAAACGGGCCAATCAGTTTTTTCAGTTGCTGCACGGCAAAGGCATCACCCTTTTTGTCAATAGGGTTTACAAACAATTCCTTAAACATGTCGCTGCTGCCCAGCAGGCCGGGGTTGGTAAAATGGAGCTGCGGGTAAATGTCCATGGTATTGTTTTGCACGGGTGTGCCGCTTAGTACAAACCGGCTTTGCGCTTTTAATAACTGCACTGCTTTGGCTATTTGCGAAGCAGGATTTTTTATCACCTGCGATTCGTCTAAAATCACCACTTCAAAAGGTATTTGCTGCAGTTGTTCAATATCGCTGCGCATGGTGCCGTAGCTGGTTATCAGCAGGTGTACCCGTTCTGTAGGCATGGCCCTGCCGCTGCCGTGGTACAAATGGTAGCGCATGGCGGGGGTAAACTTTTCTATTTCGGCCGCCCAGTTGTACAACAGCGATGCCGGGCACACAATCAGCATTGCAGCTTTGCTGTTCCCCTCCACAATGCTTTGCAGAAAAGCCAGGGTTTGCAGTGTTTTGCCCAGCCCCATATCATCGGCCAGGCAGCCGCCCCAGCCAATACTGTGCAATTGCCTCAGCCATTGGTACCCCGCTGCCTGGTAGGGCCGCAGGCTGGCATTTAAGTTTTTGGGCAGTGTAAAATCTTCCTGCTTTTCCAGGTTCAGCAGTTGCTGTTTTTTTATTTCCAGCTCGGCGGCAATGGCGGTATTGTCAATTTGCTGCCAGTCGTTAACAATGGTAAAATGCCGCTTGCTTACCTGTACCAAATCAGTTTGCGTTTTACCCAGTTTAAAAAAAGTGGTAAAGCGCTGCAGCCATTCCTGCGGTAAAAGGCCCCAGGTGCCATCGCCTAGCTGCACATAATCCTGCTTGTTTAAAACTGCCTGCCGAAGTTGCGCCAGCGGTACCATCTGTTCACCATATTGCAGGGTTATTTTCAGGTCAAACCAGTCGGCACCGCTGCCACTGCCAATCTGCAACTTTGGGGTATTTACATTGTATTTTAATTTTTTCAGGTTGGTCAGTCCGTAAGTGGCAATACCCTGTTGCTGCAGGTTGCCCGCCAATTCAAAAAACCAGTGGTTTTTTACTGCCTCCTTCACCGGCAGGTAAAAAAAATGCTGCTGGTTTTGTGTGGCAAACAGCGGGTGCATTTGCTGTATCAAACTTTTAAAAGCAGCTTCGGCAGCCTTATCCCTTTCAATATGCCGCATTTTTTTGTCCATCACCAGTTCAATTATTTCCGCAGCTTCATCATATTCTACTTCTGCCTCATCGTATTTAAAGATAGGTTTCAGCACCAGCAGGTCGGGATCCATTTCGCTTATTACCAGGTACTGCTGCACAGTAGTCGCTTTTTCCCTTTCAATGCGCAGGCTGCCACCCAGCTCCACTGTAAAATTGTCCTGCAGTTCGGGCAGCAGTTGGGTTAAAAACATGTTGGCCAGTGCAGGGCTTATTTGCAATTCTTCCTTTTCAAACACATTGTCCAGCAACTGAAAAAGCAGTGGGTTTTCGGGCAGGTACACCATACCATCGGCAATGTACAGCAGGCCCTGCCAGATATTTGCCGGATCAATATCAATAATAGTACCACCAGCGCTTACTTCGGTAGTAACGCAGATGTTTTTATTTTTTGTAAACACTTTTACAACCACTTTGAGGTATGCCGGGCTGAAGCTGAGCTGCTGCAGGTGTTGCGGCTGCAGCATGGTGGTGGCTGGCCCGGCGGCAGTAAAAAACAAGCCGCTGCGGGTAAGGTGCGGCCAGTAGCTTTTCCACAGGCTGTGGTAATATTTTGCAAAAAGCTGGCGGTTGCTGTCGGCCAGGTCGGTAAGAGCCAGCAGCCTGCCATTGTCGCTGGTGCGCATGCTTCTCTTTTGCGCCCAGGTTTCAAAACCACTGCGGGTAAAATTAACTAGCAGGCTGGCCATGCCGCCAGCATAGTTAAAGTACATATTGTACTCATCGCCGTAATGGGCTGCATCCAGTTTTTTGCCAACACGTATCATGCTATCGCTGGTATTTTGTGCAGGGTGCAGGGCAGCCTCCAGGCAGGGCAGGGTGGCCGTTTTGCCCAGTACAATAATAGCGGTATTGTACACGGTATTGGGGTTGGCAAATACCTTTTTGGATTCTTTCTTTTTATCAGGAAACAGGTCTGAAAACAAATCGCTCATTACATCATCAGTTGAACGCAGCGTGCAAAAAGCCAGGCACAGCACTGCTTATGTGTTTATTTTTTTACAATCTTTTCTGCCAGTACTTTACGGGCATCATGCACCTCATCACCTGCAAATGCATCTTTGGGGATGAGGAAAAAGCTGCGTGGGTTAAAGTACAGGTGAAAAAAATGCGGGCTCTCCATCCAGGTGCTCAGCTCGTTCCAGGGCCAGCTTCGGCTGCCACGGTCGTTTTCGATGGTAAGGTTACCATCGCCAAAGCTAGCCATAAAGCTGTCTTTAAAAGTTTGCGCCCTGCTGTAAATAAAGCGGGGCATAATAAACCAGAAAGTAAGCATCAGCATCATCCACAAAAATGAGCTGAGTAAAAATGCCTGCGGGCTTACTTTTTTAAAGAAAAACAGGGCAGCGCTGAGTACGGCAAATACATTTACCAGTATCATCATCACTTTTATTTCACGCCTGGTTATAAAATGATAGCGCAGTGCCTGTATTACTTTGGGCTTATCGTATGTAAAAGTTGAGGAAGTCATGCGCAAAGGTAGGGGATTGGAGGTTTTTGGAAATATATGCCGCCAGAAACCAGCGGCATCAGCCATTACGATTAGACTATTTCATGGTGTTTATCCTTTAACAAAGTCCTAACATACTTTTTTATGGAGCGGCGAACGCTACTGCATCAAACCCATTACAAAACCTCCTGTAATGCTCAGCAACAACCGACAACTTACGCTGCAAAGCAGCGCCAGGTATTTTATTGCAGCCCTTTTTTGGGTACCAATTGCATTTTTCAGCCTGCTGCTGATAAAAAATACCATCCCCTATTTTTCCTTCAGCCGGGAGTTTAGCTTTATTGAGGAGAGAACGGTGTTGTTTTTAAAGCCCATTTATAAGTACAGTTTTTACATCCATATTTTTGCGGGTATGTTCTGTATTGGTGCTGCACTCACCCAATTTTCTTCGTACATACTTAAAAAACGCCGGGCAATTCATGTGTGGAGCGGTCGTGTTTATGTGCTGGTAGTACTGATTTTGGGTGCGCCTACCGGGTTGTATATGAGTTTTTTTGCAAAAGGCAGCTACTGGGAACGTATTTTGTTTATGTTCATGGCTTTGTATTGGTTTTATACAACAGCAAAAGGCTTACAAACAATACTGGCAAAAAATGTGCTGGCTCATAAGGTGTGGATGATCCGCAGTTACAGCATGGCGTTAACGGCGGTAACCTTCCGCATTTACCATATCGCCTTTTATTATTTTGGGATGGATCACCTGTATAATTATGAAATATCGCTCTGGATAAGTGTACTGGGCAATATGCTGGTGGCTGAGTACCTGATTTTCAGAAAAAGTAAATCGTATTTAAAAACCTTTCTTACTTAATACCGATGCTGCTTATTAGATAGTTCAATCGAATTACAGCTAATTAAAAGCAGACCGGTATTATACCAGAACAGTGTAGACTAATAAACAGGTATAATTTATATAACTTTTAAACAATAATGACATGAAAGCAATTATTTATGCTGGTATCGGCCTTTTTTCAGTAGCCTCGGTTTATGGCGTAATAGACTATTACGGCACTAAAAAGCAGGGCGTATTTAACAATCTGTATGCTGAGGAAGCCGAAGAAAAACTGCCAGCTGTTGCAGCAGCAAACAATACGGCAACAACTGTGTTACTAAAAAACACAACCACGGTTGCGCCGGTTGCAGCAGTTGAAAAAAAAGAAGTGGCTGCAAAAGAGAAAAAGGCAAAAAAACTGAAGCGTACCATTACGCTCAAAAGCTTTTCAAGAGGGGAGATAATTGAAGAAATGCCTGTAACGGTAACCGATAATATACGCATACCCAACCCACGGCCCCTGATAGTTGCTGAGCCGGTAGCCGAACCTGCTGCAGTTCCGGTTGAAACTCCGGTTAAAGTTGAAAAACCTGTGGTAAAAGAGCCGGCAGTAAAGCGGCCAGTGGTAAATATGAGTATGTTTTCGAGGGGATCTTTGAAGAAAAGTATCGAACCAGAAAAAATTAAAGAACAATAAAAGCAATATTATCAAAGAACATTCCGGCGTTGCGGGTGATGGACAATTCCGGAAAGTTAATTTTATTTAACCCACTTAAAGGTGTTGATAAGATGTTCCATATCCTTTTGCAGAAACTGCTGCACTGGCGCCAGTGAATCGGCATTGGGTGTGGCATAAAAATACAATGCACCACGCAGGAAATTTTTTGCAGTGTCACTTAAAAAAAATTGTTTTGAGGTAGCTGCATTGCCCCTTACTTTAAAAAAAACACCCGTAATGCCATTGTTGGTGCGCATCAGGCTGTCGTCAATTTTTGTGGCTACCACATCATTCTTATAGGTAAGGTTAAAAGCATCTGCCACCATTTTATCAAAAATATTTATGCCTGTAGAATCCCTGAATGTACCATCCGGAAGTTGCTTGCGGTATATCGCTTTTCCGCCAATTACTTTATAACTCATAAACAGTTTGCAGTTAAACTGTTTAAAGTCAATATTACGCCAATAGGGATTCTCAGGGGTGTAATCAAAATAAGTACTATCCTGCACAATACTGGCATACACCGGGTACTCAAATGTGTAGGGAAACCCGGGCTGCTCAAATTTTACATATTTATGCTCTGGAAAATCAATTTTGAAATATCCTTTTGGCTTACTTGTATATGGCGAGTTGCAGGCTGCCATCAGTACCATCATTATTACTGCGAAAAAGCCGGTTACGTTTGTTTTTTTATGTCTCAATTACTAGCCTTAATTGTTATTATTAAAATTGGGGGGATAAAATTACACTTTACTAATTTTCAGCGGGTTTGATTATTACCTTTATTTTTTCTATCCTGTTTTTATTGATATCCAGGGGTATAAAGGTGAAACCGCTTTTATGGATTTCTTCATTTATCTGTGGAAATTCGCCTGCAATTTCCAGCACCAGCCCCGCCAGTGAATCACTTTCGCCACGGGCCACATCAAATGTATCTGCCGGCAATTGCATGGCTTTGCATACATCATTTATCATTGTTTTACCTTCAAACAGGTAGGTGTTGTCGTCAATTTTTTTATTGATATTTTCTTCATCATCAAACTCGTCTTTTATATCGCCGATTATTTCTTCCATAATATCTTCCAGTGTTACAATACCACTGGTGCCGCCAAACTCATCCACCACCACGGCAAAGTGTATATGCCTGTTCCGGAATTCCTGCATCAGGTCTTCTATCAGCTTTTGTTCATGTACAAAAATTGCCGGCCGCACTAAACTGTGCCAGTTAAAACTGGCCGGTTCATGCAGATGTGGCAGCAAATCTTTTGTATGCAGCAGCCCCATTATTTCATCCAGGTTATTTTTGTATACCGGCAGCCTGCTGTAATGCAGTTCTTCCACCCTTGCTATCACCCCGGCAAAACTGCTGCCGAAAGCAATACCACTAACGTCGAGCCTTGTACGCATAACCTGTTTCACGGTGGTGTCGCCAAATTTGCGTATGCCTTTCAGTATCTGCTTTTCTTCCATCGTAGCTTCATGCTCCGGCAGCAGGTCAATGGCATCATCCAGGTGGCTGCTGTCCATAGCTGCGCTTTTTTCGGCAGAAAACCTTTTCTCCACCCTGTCGGTAAACCGTACTAGCCTTTTGCTGAACCGGTAAAATATACTGTTGCAAATTTCTATCAGCAGGGAGGCGGTGGAGGCGAAACGCAGTTTCTGGTGAGTGGCCCATACTTTTGGGAGCACCTCAGCAAACAGTACAAGGAAGATGGTTACTACCAGTGCCTTCACTAAAAAGACAGCCCAGGGAGACCAGGTTTTATCCAGTTCCGGCATCAGTCCGTCAATCAGTGTATTGGCAATAAGTATAATGCCGATATTAACAAAACTATTGGTAATGAGCATGGAGGCCAGCAGGGTTTTAGGCTGTTCCAGCAGGGTTACGATACGCCGGTAAGCAGGTTGCTGGTGCGTTTTAAGCATGTTGATGTCTTTGAACGTCATAGAAAAAAAAGCCACTTCCGAGCCTGCTACCAGGAAGGATATTACAAAAAGCACCGTTAATAAAAAAACGAGAATGGTGGTTCCTGCGGGTGTTATTGCCAATAAAAGGGCAAAGTCGAAATGTGTAAAAAAATTGCCAGCCGAATGATAATCCAAAACAATTAGTTTTTGTTAACAATAGTTGTACAACCAATCTTGTACTTATTTAAAAAGGCAACCTTTCGGCGCCATTGTCATCTACAGGAGGTATGTCGTCCCCTCCAAATCCTTCAATACCTGTGTCTCCTCCAGTGCTGTGGCTTCCATCACCCCGTTTATCCAGCATTATTAAATTATCTCCTACAATTTCTGTGGCAAATTTCTTATTGCCTTCCTTATCTTCCCAACTGCGTGTTTTAAGGCGGCCTTCAATATATACCAGGCTGCCCCTGTGGAGGTATTTTTGTGCCAGTTCTGCCAGGCCACGCCACAGCACTACGGTATGCCATTCAGTTTGCGAAATCAGTTTACCAGTCCTGTCTTTATAGGTTTCTGTTGTGGCAAGCGAAAATTTAGCTACACAGATGCTACCTTCCAAAAACTGTATATCGGGGTCTTTACCCAGATTGCCAATCAGCATTACCCTGTTTACGCCTCTCATAATTGATATGTTTAGCACAAACCCTTTTCGGCCTGGTTAATTTACTTATCTGTTTACCTCCCTTCTCTGTAATGATAAATACTTACTGAAGACTTAAGCCATTACAAATTTAAAGTTAGTTTTTTATCTGTCAAATAATGTGTAATAAATTTCGGGAAAGCAAGTTTCCGCAGTTTTTTTTCCGTAACCGGGTGATAATCCGGTAAATATGGCAGCGTGGCGGCACTGATGCTGATAAACCGGCCCTGGATGGTTTGATGTGTAAGCTGCTGCTTGTGAAGTTGAGATGTATGCTGTATGGTGTAAGCCGAATGGCCAAAAGCACTTGTAAAAACCGATTTTTTCACCAGTTGAGCGTCGGTAAGCGGCCCATCATTTTCTACCAGTACAAACTCATAAAGGTTTTCCCATATATCACCTGCACCCCGCTTGCGAACGTATACTTTTTGTTGAAAATTTATCAGCAAATAATATAACCAGCGGTTTTTTTTAACAAGTTTTTTACCCTTTACCGGCAGTTCGTTCATAAGATTTCCCCGGAAAGCGATGCATTGCTGTTTAAGCGCACAGGTAATACAGCTAGGTTGCGCTGGTTTGCACACAGTGGCGCCAAAATCCATCAGCGCCTGGTTGTATGCGCCGGGCTGCTTTTTATCCAGTAATTGCTGAGCCAGCAGGGTAAATTCTTTTTTGCCTTCTGCACTGTCGATAGGTGTGGCAATGCCAAAAAAACGGGAAAGCACCCGGTATACATTACCATCCACAACAGCGCAGGGCTGGTTAAAAGCAAAAGATGCTATTGCGGCGGCGGTATACGGGCCCACTCCTTTTAGTTTAATAATGTCGTCGTAAGCCTCCGGAAATTTACCTTTAAGCTCTTTTGATATATAATCAGCACTGGCAATAAGATTTTTACACCGGCTATAGTAGCCAAGCCCTTCCCATAATTTAAAAACTGTTTGTTCGGGGGCTTTTGCCAGTTTATGCACCGTAGGAAAGTTTTTTATAAAGCGGTTATAATACTCCAACCCCTGTTCTACACGTGTTTGCTGCAGAATGATTTCGCTGAGCCAGATTTTGTAGGGGTCTTTTTCTCCTTTCCACGGCATTGCCCGGTAATTATCTCTGCTGTTCCACCATAAAAGCCTTTTAGCAAAAAACCGTTCGGCAACAGAAATACTTACATCCATATCGCAAAAATCAACATTAATTGAATCGGAATAAAAAATATTTTTTGCAGTATAGCAGATTAATAATCAATTGTTTATACAAGGTATTGATTTTTATTGTATGTTTGACAAAGGAATAATATTTTGAAATTCACAGCATTATTGATGTAAATACGCAACATTGTTGTACTTATTTTACTCTTTATTGCAAAAAAATTAAACAAAGAATATGAGAAAGGCAGATCTTATCACACAGATTTCGGAAAAAACGGGGATACCCAAAGTTGATGTGCTGGTTACCCTGGAAACAATGTTTAAAGAAGTAAAGGAATCACTTGCCTCTGGTGAGAATATTTATATCCGTGGCTTTGGCAGCTTTATTACCAAAAAAAGGGCAGCTAAAATAGGCAGAAATATAAAAAAGAATATTGCGGTGGAAATTCCCGAACATTTTATCCCTGCCTTTAAACCTGCCAAAGAGTTTGTGATGGAGGTAAAATCAAAAAAGATTTCTGAAGTAAAATTGGAGCTTGAAAACGAAGACTGACGTACCTTTACAGCTCAATTTTTATTTTGAAACAACAAATCATATTAGCCGGCTCGGGCCTGTTGCTCATCTCAGCATTATTTTTCTGGGGACCCACAGTTGCAGAAATGAGCAAAACTGCTGTAAATACTGAAAAACCTGTTGGCAATTATAATGTTGAGCGTGACATAGCACTTGCAAAAGCCTCATTAAGCCCGGCCCGCCAGAATTATATTACTTTATTGGAAAATAATGTGACCCGGGGCGATGTTGCCACCCAGCAATTGAACGGTGCCAGGCAGTTGGCCGCCTTTTGGAAAGACAGTATGAAACTGCTGGAACCTTACCTGTTTTACCTTTCAAAAGCAGCGAAGTTGGAAAATTCAGAAAAAAGCCTCACCTTTGCCGCCCAATTTACGCTGGATGCTGTTCGGTCGGAACCAACAGACTCTATACGGAACTGGAAATCGGCACAGGCCATTGAGTTATTTGAAAAGGCGATACAGTTGAATCCGGGAAATGATTCCCTCAAAGTTGGGCTTGGCAGCTGCTATATTTTTGGTAAAGCCATTACAGGCACCAATGGAGCCGATGCCATGAAGGGCGTAGGTATATTAAGAGAGGTTATTACCAAAGATTCCACCAATATGCAGGCACAGTTAGTTTTGGCCGTAGGCGGTTATGTAAGTGGCCAGTACGACAAAGCCATACCCCGCCTGATAAAAGTGGTGAATGCTGAACCGAACAACCTTGAGGCACTAACCTTTTTGGCCGACAGCTATGCTGCCAGCGGCCGGAATGCAGAAGCCATAAAATGGTATACTGCGGCAAAGCTTGTTTTTAAAGACCCACGGTACATCAAGGAAGTGGATGAGCGGATAAAGCAACTGAAGCAGCAATTAAGATAACTCCCTGCATCGCCAATTAATATTATTACAGTTGTACAAGCAACTGACCAAAATATTCTAAAATAAGAAAACTTAAGTTAGAAGTCTGGAGGCAAATGTGCCAGGGCAAAACAATATTTTTAAACGTATTTAAAAAAGATTCAGCGTATGCCTTGCGGTAAAAAGAGAAAACGTCATAAAATTGCTACTCATAAACGTAAAAAACGTTTAAGAAAAAACCGTCATAAGAAGAAGTAAGACTTTTTTTTATAATGGTGCCGGGTAGCTTCTGCCCGGCATAATGGCGTGGTGTAGTGCGGATGGATGTAACAAATACATTGCCTGCACGTTTCCTCCGTGATGTTATGGTTTAATCAAACGATTTAAGCTTGACAAAGGAACTTATTATCAATGCTGCTCCCCAGGGAGTGGAAATTGCACTGTTAGAGGACAAGAAATTAGTAGAGCTGCACAGCGAAAAAACGGATGCGAATTTTGCTGTGGGTGATTTATATCTGGGTAAGGTAAAAAAACTGATACCTGGTTTAAATGCTGCCTTTATTGATGTTGGGTTTGAAAAGGATGCCTTTTTACATTACACCGACCTTAGCCCTTATGTTCGCTCTATTTTAAAATTTACTACTACTGCTATCAACGATAAAAGCGAAACCAGTTTTGATTTCGGAAAATTTGAAGTGGAACCTGAGATTGTAAAGACGGGTAAAATAGCAGAGGTGCTGAATGGCCGCCCCAATGTGCTGGTACAGATACTGAAAGAACCAATTGCAGCTAAAGGGCCACGCCTTAGCTGCGAGCTGAGCCTGCCGGGCCGCTTTGTGGTAATCACTCCTTTTAATGATATTATTGCTGTAAGCCGTAAGATTCACAGCAGCGATGAACGCAAACGGCTGCAAAAAATAATAGAATCCATTAAGCCCAAAAATTTCGGGGTAATTGTACGTACTGCCGCCGAAGGCAAACATACTGCCGAACTGCATGACGACCTGCTTACACTGGTGAATACCTGGAAGACGATACAGACCAACTTAAAAGGCTCTGTGGCACCTGCAAAAATATTGAGTGAAGCAGGCAAAACAACCAGCATACTCCGTGATTTATTAAACGAAGATTTTAACCGCATTGTGGTAAATGACAAAAACATTTATAACGATGCCAAATCATACATACAGCGCATTGCCCCCGATAAGGCTGATATTGTTGCTTACTACAACAATGGCTCACCCATATTCGACAGTTTTGGCGTAACCAAACAGGTAAAAGGCAGTTTTGGCAAAACGGTTAACCTGCCCAGTGGTGCTTACCTGATAGTGGAACACACGGAAGCATTGCATGTAATTGATGTAAACAGCGGTTATAAAAGCGTGGGCAACAACCAGGAACAGAATGCCCTTGAAACCAACCTGGAGGCTGCTGAAGAAATTGCCCGGCAGTTGCGCCTGCGTGACCTTGGTGGTATTATTGTGGTAGACTTTATTGATATGAAGCTGCCCGATAACAAGAAGAAACTGGCTGATGCCATGGAGAAATTTATGCAGATGGACAGGGCCAAGCATGCTGTACTGCAAATCAGCAAATTTGGGCTGATGCAGATTACCCGCCAGCGCATGAAGCCTGAAATGACCATCAACACTACCGAAATATGCCCAAGTTGCAATGGTACCGGTAAAATCAGCAGCACATTGGTACTGGAAGATGAAATAGAAAAAAACCTCAGTTACTTAGTAATGCAGAAACACAAGGGACTTACTATTGAAGTACATCCTATCGTGTTTGCTTACCTAACCAAAGGCTGGCTTTTCTCCAAAAAATCAAAATGGCGCCGTAAATTCGGTCAAAGCATTAAAATCAATTCTAACAACAATTACCACCTTACCGAATTTCATTTTTACGATGACAGTGATGAGGAGATAAAGCTCTAGGGGTGTATTTTCACAACTCCGCATCTCTTTCTAATTGCTGTTGAGACGCCGGCAAGTGAGCACATGTGGAAGATATTCAGCTCAGGAAAGTAAAGTTAGTTAGTAGATTAAAATAATAAGTTTGAAGCCCCAGTTATGCCGGGGCTTTTTTTATAAGCAATTTATATTTCAAATACTTCCCCTACTGCACCACCAGCTTCTCCACCACCCTATTGCCATCCAAAGAAAATATTTCCACCACATACATACCCGCAGGCAATTGCAGTTTTTGCATATTAGCCCCGGTGTTCAGCAATACTGATTGTTGCAAAATTTGCCTTGCGCTTATATCCAGTACTGCAAACCTTACAAGTGCCGGCTTTGTACTGTTGATTACCAGTTCAACTTTTCCCGGGTCAGCCTGCATCACATTCACAATAATATTATGGTCACTTTTAAAATACACCTTCCTTACTTCAAACAGGGTAATACGCCCATCCATATCCGTTTGCGAAAGGCGGTAGTAATTGCTGCCCTGGGCTGGTGCATTGTCTGTAAATTGGTAGCCAGTTGATTGCACACTATTACCCGCAGCATTTATTCTGCCCACAACTGTAAACACAATGCCATCTGTTGATTTTTCCAGCGTAAAGTATTTACTGTTTACCTCCTGGCTGGTTGTCCAGTTCAGCAATACTTTTTTATCTTTTGCAATTGCAGTAAACTGTGTAATACTTACCGGCAGTGGCGTGGTAACCGTAACACTGAACGAATCTTTGATGCAGCCATTTACATCCCGTACAATGTACCCCACTGTGCCGATGGCAGCCGTAGAAGGATTTACTGACCTTGCAGCAGCATTGCCATTATTGGGCCAGTTGTAAGTACCCCGCCACGATGCTGTGAGTGTAAGTGCTGCATTTTGCAATACTGTAATACTGGTTACCTTATTTACATCTTTAAAAATAGTAAACTGGTCACGGATAACGGGTGTGGGAGCTGAGGCGTAAGAAATGAACTTTGCATCCAGCCTGTTACTGTCCACTTCAAAATAAAAGCAGCCACCGTTGGTTGCATTGGAGTAATGCATACAATCCTGTGGATAGCCTGGTGTAGTACCACCCACCTGCCCGGCAGAACCTGAAACTGAGTAAACTGTACCGTGATTGTATTTACCGGAAGCATAATTGTAGGCACAGGAGTTGGCCGAGCCATCGTACATAGCATTTTGTGTATTGCCCGTGGCTGTATGTGTGGCTGCATTAAAATCAGCATCGTACAATGGCGTGGCAAAGCTGTTGTAAAAACCTTTGAGCAGGTAGCTTCTTTCGTACCCATGTGAGTGGCCGCACAAAACCAGGTCAACACCAAAGCGTTCCAGTATGCGGATGAAGTTTTCCCTCACCGCCACAAGGTCGCTCTCTGCATCAGATGTATGGCTGGTTTTGGTGTATGGCGGATGATGAAAATACACCACTGTCCACTTTTTTGTATTAGCCGTTAAATCGGCTTTTAACCAGTTAGCCTGAGCGCCAAGTGTGTCGTACATTTTGGTGGTATTGGCATCATCCATACCATAAGAATCAAGCGATACAAAATGCACATCACCCGCATTAAAGGAATAATAATTGGAAACACCTGATGGTACACCGCCAATTTCACCCGCCATAGGTACCGTAAAACTGAGGTGATAGGGCATTGATCTTGAACTTGTATTGGAAGGGCTGTTGCCATAATCATGATTACCGGGTGCAGGGTACAGTTTGTAAAACTTTAGTATATCATCTTTATATACATCAAAAAAATTGATTTGGTATTCGGCGTCTGAACCAACACTGTAAGCATTATCTCCCAGCAGTATCACCGCATCCACATCATTGGTGCCGGTATAATTTAAAAAAGTATTTTTTACATTTACCTGGTTGGCAGAATTATTGCCGCAATCACCCAATGCCAAAAACCTGAGCTTGCGGGTGGTATTCGGTGGCGGTAAAGTAGTAAAGTGATCGCGGCGTCCGTGTGGCTGGCGGCCG
>JANMDL010000834.1:0-1568 GCA_031376295.1 Chitinophagales bacterium | reverse complement strand
CGCGTCGTTCTCAATGTCGATCTCGAAGAGAAATCGACCGGCGACTTCTCCGTGTCGGGCGGCTATTCGACCGCCGACGGCCTGCTCGGCGAAGTCAGCGGTGCCGAACGCAACCTTTTGGGCCGTGGCCTTTTCTTTAAGTAAATCGAGTTGCTGAGGTTCCCGCCTGCGTATTTTCTGTTCATTAAACTGCTGCAGTAAATAGCGTTTTTGGTTAGGCGTTAGCAAGCCCAAATCATCTGCCCTGTACAATAAAGCAATCATACTTACTTTCCATTTGCGCTTTAATTCGCCCAGCAGGGGCAGTGTAATATCTTCTTTAAAATCTGCAATTATGTCTTTTGCCGGCATGAGCAATTCGGCGGCAAAGAGGTTGGCTTCGTGGTTTATATCCCGTTGGTACGGCACTATACAAAACGTGTGCATGAGTAAATGCCCCAGTTCAAAAGCCAGTGAAAAACGTTGCCTGTCGGCCAGGTGGTTGCTGTTGATAAAAATGATGGGGTATTTATCATCGGTAAGCATACTGCGGCTATCTATCCGTTCGGTACCAAAATTAAAACTGCTTATAATTATGCCCTGCTGCTCGATTATTTTGCTGAGGTTATCAATAACAGGGGTTAAAATATTCCACTTTTTTCGCAACAGCGAAGCAACCTGTGCAGGGCTGCGTTTTTCGGTTATTTCGTAATCCGGTAAAACAGGCAGTGGCGTGTGCAATGCCCTGGTTATAAACTGAGCATGCCAACGTATAATGTTGATATGTGCATCTACTGCATTGATTATTTTTGCCGGTACCTGCTGCCTTTTGCGGTAAGACAGATTTACCGGCACTGGTTCACCTTGCTGTAAAAAAAACTGGGGTGGAAAATTAGTGGCAGCAGCTATTAACAGACATATTTTTTCATTTACATGGGTATCGCCTTTTTCGAGGCGGGAAACGTTTGCTTTGTGTAACTGCAGTTTATCGGCCAGTTCGGTTTGTGTGAGGCCACGGGCCTCCCGTGCCAATAAAATCATATCTGGATTAATCGCCTTTATCATATTTGTTTGTTTTAACCGGACAACAAACATAATAATTGTATTTGTAAATTAATTAAAAAAGTTGCAAATGTGGATAAATAAACTAATTAAATTAGCTTTTATACTTGACTCTTTATCATTTTTCAGGGTGGAGAGTTGATGCCAAGGCCACTCTTGACCGCACACGCTAACAGCCGAATCGTTAACCATTTTACCTTTTGTAATGAGTAAGCATTCCAAAATCATCCAGGCCGTATTCATAAAACTTAGCTGAAGAATAATAATATTCTTCCGGCAATGTACATAGGCCTGCTTTCACCGGGTTCCAATGTATATAATCAAGCTTCTGAATAAACACTGCTTCATTAAATAAATCTATGCCCAAAGAATTTCTTTCCCAAAACTGGTAATCTCTATCCTTTGCCTCTACCTTAAAATGAGATAAAACCTGCGGGTGGTTTTGCAGCAAATCGTTTTTAAATTGATGAGCAGTAAAAGACATTAAACTGTGTTGAATATTATCGGGTGTAAATTCTGCCAGGGGC
>JANMDL010000817.1:0-2085 GCA_031376295.1 Chitinophagales bacterium | reverse complement strand
TGCATGGCCAGCCACCACCAGCCCGAACACAGCGATGCAAAAGATTGCGAATTTGAATACGCAGCATCCGGCATGATCGGCCTGCAGACAACTTTTGCCACAGCCATCACGGCAGGCATCCCTGTTGAAAACTTTGTTGCCATGCAAACTATTGCTGCACGCACTATTTTTAACCTGCCCGTACCGGAGTTAAAAGAAGGTGCAGCAGCTTGCATCACCATCTTTAACCCGGAGGCTGCAAGCAGTTTCAGCAAAGAAAGCAATCAATCACTCTCTGCCAACTCCCCATTTTTTAACCAGCCACTTAAGGGCCGTGTGTACGGAATTGTAAATGGCCGCAACGAAATAATTTATGCTTAATAAACTGTCAGCTACACAAAAGGGATTGGTTACAGGCCTGGCAATGATCATTGTTTCATTATTGTTTGCACTCAATAAGCAACTGGCTGGCATCAGTGGTATCGGCCAGTACTTTATATATTTTGTTTACACAGGCGGTGTTATCTGGACGATGACCATATTTGGAAAAACAAAAAAACACGGTAACACTTTTAAAGAATTTTTTAATGAAGGATTCAGGTGCTTTATTGTGGTAACTTTTTTGATGGTGGTGTACACTTTTGTATTTTCGAAAATGAATACCGATTACAGGGATGCCACCGCCAGCCTGATGAAGGATGACCTGCTGAAACAGGGCAATTTGACCCCCGCTGAAATTGAGAGCCAGGTTTCGGCCATGAAACGTAATTTTGCTTTGATGATGACGGCTCCTGCTGTTTTTTTCTATTTAATTATTGGTGCATTGGTGGCCGCAGTTACCAGTGCTTTTATAACACGTAATAAGGACTGATATGGATCTGTCAATTGTAATACCGCTGTACAACGAAGATGAATCTTTGCCGGAACTGATGGCATGGATAGAAAGGGTGATGACGGAGAACAATTACAGCTATGAAGTAATTATGATAGATGATGGCAGCACCGACAATTCATGGGATGTGATACAAACGCTGCGTGCCGGTAACAATAACCTGAAAGGCATAAAATTTCAGCGCAATTATGGCAAAAGTGCCGCATTGAACGAGGGCTTTAAAGCAGCCCAGGGCGATGTGGTAATAACGATGGATGCTGATATGCAGGACAGCCCGGATGAAGTGCCCGGCCTTAGAAAAATGATTGTGGAAGATGGGTATGATATGATCAGCGGCTGGAAGAAAGTACGCTACGACAATACTTTTACAAAAAATATTCCTTCAAAATTTTTTAATGCTGCCGCCAGGCGCTCATCGGGTATAAAACTGCACGATTTTAACTGCGGCTTAAAGGCTTACAAAAAAAAGGTGATTAAAAGCATTGAAGTATATGGTGAAATGCACCGCTACATACCGGTACTGGCCAAGTGGGCCGGTTTTAGAAAGATTGGCGAAAAAATAGTGGAACACCGGCCCCGTAAGTTTGGCGTTACAAAGTTTGGCTGGGAGCGTTTTGTAAATGGTTTTCTCGATCTGTTCAGCATCATGTTTGTAGGCAAATTCGGCAAACGCCCCATGCACTTTTTCGGGCTTTGGGGGTCGCTGGTTTTTGCTGGTGGTATCTGCATCTGGATATACCTTGGCATTGCAAAATTTGCTTTTAAGCAATACAATATGACGGACAGGCCCTTGTTTTACATCGGCCTTATTTCGCTGGTGATTGGTACACAATTATTTCTTGCCGGGTTTATTGGCGAACTGATTTCCCGTAATTCAGCAGAAAGAAATACCTATCTCATTGAAGATAAACTGGGACTTGAAAAACCTGCTGCTCAATGAGGGTAGTTATCATTGGCCCTGCACACCCGCTGCGTGGCGGACTGGCTTCTTACAACGAGCGGCTGGCAAAGGAATTTAACAACAATGGCCATGATGTTTCCATTTATACTTTTTCCCTGCAATATCCTGGGTTTCTTTTTCCCGGCACCACACAGTTTAGTACTGAGCCGCCACCACCCGGCCTTAACATACAGGTTTGCATCAATTCCATCAATCCCTTTAACTGGCTAAAAATTGGCAGCAGGCTAAAAAAACTGCAGCCTGATTTGATTAT
>JANMDL010000774.1:0-12826 GCA_031376295.1 Chitinophagales bacterium | reverse complement strand
GCAACAAATTTCATGCGTCGGGCAGTAAAAGTATTGTAGGCAGCGACAGCAGCAATGTAAGTGGCGACTATGTATCAATTGATAAAAAATTTATTATTGGCTCACCTGCCAGCCGCCGCAGCAAAAACCTGGTTGATACGGTTGTGTCTTTATTACTGCTGCTGAGTTTACCCGTTCACCTTTTTACTCAAAAAAAACCACTGCAGTTTATCAAAAACATTTTTTTTGTTTTAATCCGTAAAAAAACATGGGTTGGGTATGCTACAACAAACAGCAATCTGCCACCACTTAAAAAAAGTATCATTACCTCCACTGCATTGCCTGTGCAATTGAATGAATTACCTGCCGAAAGCCTGCTGGCATCGGATGAATGGTATGCAGCAGGCTATACACCATATACCGACGTAAAAAAAATCGGGCGGGGGTACCCGTATCTTTGTTATCCTTAAATATCAAATGTTACAATCACTGGTTTGTGGTCGCTGTAAGCCGTCCATTTGCTGTATGAGCCTATCTCTACCTTTATTAATTTTTCAATCAATCCGGCGGAAGCAAAACAATAGTCAAGATGATAGGGTTTATCCTGGTGGCGGTACATAAACCAGGTGGGATGTTTTTCTTTACCCTGCTGTTGTTTGTAAAATTGGTGATAAGCGCTGAATATCTGCTTCGTTGCTAATTTTTCTACAAGGTCTGAGTGATTTCCTGCTCTCCTGGGCCTGTCCCAGATGGTATTGCTGTTAAAATCTCCGGCTAAAATAATTTCTGTGCCGGATAAAAGTTTTTCGTAATAATGAATTGCCTTCCACACCTGTGTTACATATTGCCCATCTTTATCATCGGGATTATTGGCCCATACGGCAAACAGCATAAAGTTGATTTTACCGCCGGTAACAACCAATGGTAAAACATGCCTGAAGACCGGGTTATGACTTTTATGCAGTTTGAATGTAAAATCGCTGTAAGAAAAAACGCCAATACCCTTGTTGTGATTTGTACCGTGCCAAAAAATAGCTGTTGGCTGTTTTACACCATCAGTAAACTTCAATTTAACAGGATGTTCACATTCAGGCACAACAAGTATGTCTGGTTTAAGTACCAGTATAACCGCCGCTTTTTTGCGGAAGGCCATATTGCAATTCCATGTTATAATTTTCATATTTCGGATGCTCCTGCAATCATGCGTTTTCCTTATTTAGCGTAAGCTTACTCAACCAGTCTGCCACTATTTTTTTGTACAATTCAGTATCTGTTTCAAAAAGAATGGCTCTTAGTTTACCCGCCTCTTCAATGGCAGCAGTTAAAGAAAATTTTTCCTGCTTTATACAGAAAAATAAACCCTGCTGCTGCAGGTATTCGGCAAGGTATTCCTGCTCAGCCTGACCAGCTGTTGGCACCAGTATGGCCTTTTGCTGCAGTTTTACCAGATCCATTACCGTTGTATAACCACTGCGGCTGAGTACCAGCCCCGACTGTTGTATGGCCATTGACAGCTCATCAGACGATAAATGATTAACCACCTGCAGGTTTGGCTGTTGCTGTTGCAATACCGAATCGCTGCCCGGAAGCCCACGAACCAGCAGCGTTTTGCCTGTGTAAGTGGTAAGTTCTTTCAAAAGTATTTCTTCAAAACCGGTACGCTGTGGTTCCGGCCCTGAAATGATAATCAATAAGTCGTAAATTTTTTTAATTACCGCCTGCCGGTTAAAGCGGGAAAGCGGCCCTAGGTAATGCACGGGTACTTCAGGTTTTAACAAAGGATGTGATAATTTGCCTGCAAGATTTGGTATCCCTTCTGCATCGGGTATCCAGCACTCACTGAATTTGTTGATATACTGGTAATGAATTTTTTGCGCCAGCCATTCACCTATCCGCCCGGGCGCTTTAATGGTAAGCTGGTGGGTAATATACACACATGGCACTATTTTATGATGCAGGCCAAAGCGGTTGTCAGCAATCACTCCGTCTGGTTTATATGTCTTTATCACTTCCCTCAACCACCTGTTTTCCCGGTAAATAGTGCGTAAAATGCCCGGGGTCTGCCATAAAAGTTTAATGGGTAACCATATTTTTTTGCGGCTGTAACTGATGTTGTAATTGGGTATTGGTAGAAAATGAAGACCGGAAAACTCCGCCTCAAGCAGGACTTTTACAGGCCCTGAGGCAGCAATTAATACGTCGCAACCGTTTGCAATAAGCTCATGTATGAGTGGAATGCAGCGGGTGGCATGGCCCAAACCCCAGTTGAGCGGAGCCACCAGTATGCACTTTTGTGTGCCAATATTGTTAAATTTTCCCCCGTTTATCAAAACAATGCAATAAATATTTGTGAAAATAGTTTAATTTCATATTCTAATTATATGCAACGTTTTATTAAAATAGCAATGCTTTTGATAATTGTGCTGGGTTTAGTGGCAGCGGGGTGTTCTTCCAGTAAGAAGAGTACATGCGGTTGTGCAGGCATGGTTGGTTACTAAAAGCAGAACTGGAAAACCTTTTGTTTACATGAACAGACCCAACAGGGATTTACTGGTATTGTTCAAACAGGAGCTCATGAGCCCCCAGGCCATGGAGCATGAAGTAGAGATGCTTCATGAATTGTTATATGCTGTAGAAAGGTCAGAAAATGTTGTAGCTGCCCATGAACTGATTGACATCAACAAATATAAAATCATCAATAAGCCACACCTTATCCGCACAGCTTTCCGCCAAAGAGAAGAAAAGCCTTTTGTTTTCCTGAATAATAAAAATTAACAGTAAGATTCTGCATACAACAAAACACCCGCCAAACGGCGGGCATTTTATATGGTGTGGTTAATAACTGTTAAAAACGTTACTTGGGATCTATGGTAATATCACCGTTTTTCATCGGGCCGGTACCATAAGCAATACGGCTGCCCAGGTTATCGTGTATCACAAAACCTACTACATCTGGTGTGCCGGCAGCATTTGCCTGTTTGTTATTGGCAAGCATCATCCAGAAGCGCAGCCCTTTTTGATTAAGTGCCGAACCTGCCTTGCACCTGCCGGTGATGTACACGGTGGGGTTATGTTTGCCATAAGAGTTAACCAGTTCTATAGAGGTGGACTCAAATGAGGTTTTGGCTCCATCACTCATATCGGTTTTTATATATACAGAACCGGTGGGATAATCATTTACAGCAGGATTAAATGTTACACTCAGTTTTATGGTGAAATTGCCGCTCGAAGCAGCATCCTGCCTGCTGGCAATAAACACTTCACCAGACCCACTTACTCTACTGATATCTGATACATGAAATGCGGGAATACTTACTGACATAGTTAATTGTTTAATGGTTTACAATACGGCAGCATGGCTGCCTTTTATACCATATCAGTCAATAAAATTATTTGTTACCTTCTTACTGTACAAATTTTTCGCAAGCAAAAAAGGGGTTAATCCGGTATTATGCCAATGGGTAGTACCACTTCCCATACATTTTTTACGCCGGGATTGAGCAGGTCATTGTTCAGCAGGCGGCTGTAGCGCACGCCAATACTTACCGGCAGGGCGTTCCATATTTTGCCATCAAAATAGATTTCGCCACCTGCAGTTTTGGCGATAATATCCTGCAACGTGCCGTTGAGCCTGGCCCTTGCGTTGGTATAATCAAAAAAGGCATTGGCTCTTATCCGCAGCAGGTAGGCAATATTGCCAACACCCAGGTCGGGATACAGCAAAGGAAAATGGTAATTGGCTCCCAGCTTGTACATGCGCCTTGTGCGCAGCGCTTCATAGCCACGGCTGAATGGGAAGTTGTTACTGAAACGGTCCGACAGGGAATCTCTTTTCTGGTAAGCAAGGTTAATTACTACATTGTGGTTGGGATGCAGCCCCGGAAAATAAAGATTGCCTGTGGCCACTAATTTATAACTGTTGGTAAAAGTGAGTGCATCCCGGTAGCTTACCGAAAAATTCTGTGCCCAGCGGGGAAAAATGTGCTGCCGGGCTTTTTGCGATACTGAGGAGACATTTAAAAACAGGTTGAGGTAATTGAAGCTGCGGTTATCAAAAATATTTTTTCCAATGCCGGTATAATACAACTGCTCTGCATTAAAACTTCCACCAACTGAAAAACTCTTTGCAGTACGGCCGCTTACAAAACTCAACGGGATATAAGCGCCTATCTTTGCCGTAGCGCTGTTAAAATTCACAAGGCTGGTGTTGTTCAGCCGCAGCTCCCGGTTAAAAGCCGTTTCAATCCCTCCAAACAAAACGGTATAAAATCCGCCATATGTAGCCAGCAGCTCGGCTTTATGGCTCCGCTCGTTTTCGTTGTAAGTATAGGTAAGCGTATTGGTAAAAGTGTTCAGCATATTTTCGCTGTAAAATGTATAGCCATATTCGGGCGCATCATATACAGGCCTGCGGCTATGGAAGTTAAATAACTGAAAACTTTTTTTATACTTTTTTACAGCATACACTGTAGCCGGCGCATTGTTGATTAATTGTGCACCGGTTTGTTTTAGTGCCCCCGGTACGTAAATGTCATTTACTGCGGTTGCCCTGGTTTCCTGTACAGGCAAGGCTTTCAACTTACTCAGCGGCATGGTGGCCAGGCGGTTGCCATCAGCCGTTACCACAGAAAAGATAATTTCGCCCTTATTATTAACCGCAGGTTGGTACACACTATTGCTGTTGTCCGTTAATTGAGTTAATGTTTTATCTGCCAGTTTTACAGAAAAGAGTTTGTCCGAATAGTTATCCGTCATGCTGAAATACACAATGCCTTCTTTAACAGATGGGTAGCCCAGTACATTGAAGCTGAAGGGTGTAAGCGGCTCTGTACTGCCACTCGTCAGGTTCACTTTTGCCAGCGCCATGGTGCCATTGGTATGCCGCACTGCCGATACGGCCTCCTCATTGCTGATGAATTTTGTTTGCGTAAAAAAATAATTACTGCTGTTGGGAAGTTTGGTTTCCACTGCACCCGTTGCTGCATTGATGATGTGCAGGTTGCTGCTGCCATCTTCATTTACATGCGCCGCAATTACTTTGGCGCCATCGGCCGAAATATCAGGTGAAAAATATTTCTGGCCGCTTGTAAGTTTCCGTTGTTCACCAGTTGCTATATCCAGCAGGCGGATGTCGCTGTATTCCTGCCAGTTCCAGCGGGCATTGGTGTTGTAGGCACTGTAAACAATTTTGCCATTGCAGAAACTGAAGTAATCATCAATGCCAATATCTTTCACCCTTATTTTTTTTTCCTTTCCATTTTGTAAAAGATAAAATACCGGTATATGGCGGTAATCTTTTTTTAATACCACCACTGCATCTCTGGCCGTATACTGAGGGTTAAAATAAGATACTACATTTCTTTTTTGTGTGCCGGTAATATAGTTGAGGTTATTGTAAAAAGTGGAAGTCCTGTCAAATGATTTCTCTTTAAAATAATTTAGTGCATCCGTTGTAAACTGCTTGTAAGCAACACCAGAATGATTTTTTACTGCATTGTTAAACGCATAAAACAGCCCTTTAAAATGTACGGCGTCCTGTGTAACTTTTTTCCAGAAATCCGGCCCGAATTTTTCGTAACCGTAAGCAGTTACCATGTAGCCTGTTGGGTATTGGCTGGGTGATATAGATTTTAAAGATCCATTGCGCAGGCGCATCCAGGAATAGTTTTTTCCTGCCTGCCATATTGCCTTGTGTTCATTAAAAAACCAGGGCATTCTGCCACGCCCCTGGCTGCTCACCAGCGTTTCCTGAAACACAGCATCGCCTTCAAAAAAATAGTCAGGTACCGTCATGCCATTGGCCAGCAGTTGTCCCTCTTCGCCCAATAAGAAAGAAAAAACTTTGGTAAAGCCTGTACCAAAGTTCATCAATTGCTGTACGTGCCTGTATTCATGTATAGCAAGATTATCATCCCAGCGGACACTGCCGTTACTGAAATTATCTGCACCAGGCGTCATAAACAGTTCACTGCGGAACGGCGCCATGCGTACATAAGCATTGGGGATGGTGGTTTGGCTTTGCAGCACCATATTTATTTTGCGCTGTCCGTTGCCAATAGTGCCTGCCGTGGTGCGGTTGAGCGCATGTATTACATTGGCAATACGCTGTGCCTGTTGCCGCTGACTCGCCGGAAAAATAATCCGGGCAGTATCAGTATTAATCTGGTACCATTCTGTACGGGCAGGGTTGCCGCTAAACAGTTGTGCACCGGCGGGCAATGCAAAAAACAAAAATGCAACAGTTAACGTTGATATTTTAGTGTATAACATATAATAAAGTTAGGGAATGTAAGATTAAAAAAACGGGTGCATTTCACAAAAAATAAGAAACGTACACCAATGGTGATTATAAAACAGCCCAAAGTTATTGTATAATTTTATCCCGGCATGGTGCCGGAAGTAATGTGATGACGAAGCAAAGCTTGTAACACCAAAACGTTTTGGCCGGTATAACAAATTAATAGTACGATAATACACCAATGGCGCAGAAATTGGACTATACCATTTGTATAATCAGTATTACCTGAGCAAAATTGAAGTACCTCTTTCTTCCACCAGCTTGCCTGTATCCCTATCGTTGTAGCGCAGTATCCACACATAAGTGCCGGGGTCCTGCCCCTGCCCACGGAACGTACCATCCCAGCCATTGCGCCAGTCGTTGGTGCTGAACAGTTGCTGCCCCCAGCGGTTGTAAATCCTGAAGCTCAGGTTCAGCGCTTTAACGGCATACATCGGGTATAGAAAATCGTTCAGCCCATCGCCATTGGGGGTAAATGCTTTGGGTACACCAATATAGCAGCTTCTCACCACGGTAATATTTTTCTGTGCCAGTTTCTGGCAGCCCAGCACATCGGTAACTGTAAGGCGTACCCTGTATATTTGATTGGAAGGTATTACAGGATATATATGTGCAATGCTGCTGCCCTGTGCGGTGGCTCCATCACCAAAGTTCCAGTCGTACCTGGCTATATTACCCACCCCCGAAAATTGAAAATTAACCGCCTCGTTGGGGCAGTTAAATTCGTTGGCCGTAAAATCGGCACTGAAAAAATTGGTGAGCGCTACTTTTTGCGAACTGGTATCGGTACAAAAGCCATTGCTTACAATCAGCGTAATATTTTTCTCATCAAAAATTTTGTACAGCGCCCTTGGGTTTTGCTGTGTGCTGCTCAGGCCCTCATCTAAATTCCAGGTCCATTTGTTTACCCCATTGCCTCCGGGGTGTACATAATCAACCGTATCATTGATGCAGCCTAATTTTATATTGTAGCCAAAATCAGCATTAACTGTATCCTTCACTGAAAAATTTAAAAAAGAACCGGCCGGCGTTTCCTCATTACACTCATCAAAAATGGTATTGCCATCACTGCCCGTGCGCAGGGTAAGCGTAAAATTGCCGGCTGTAAGCAATGGTTGCGATAAAGTAACAGTAATCTCTTTTGATACGGTGCTGCCTGCTGCACAATTACCGCTTGCACTTGTTACCGTAACAGGATAGGTGCCGGTAACAATAAAATCGCTGCCATCTGCTGCAACAGTATTGCATTTCATGGGTTTTTTAAACACCAGCTTCAATGTTTGTGGCGCACATACCGGTGGGGTAAGGCTGTCCATAGGTGTAGGCGCTTTGGGCAGTATCACAAAGGGAATATTATCGGTAAGCGCAACCGGCCTGTCGCAATAATCCAGTATCGTATTGGCATCACTGCCATTTTTTACATTCAGCACATAGTTGCCGGGTGGCAGGGGTTGATCCAATGTTATTTCTACAGAGTCGGTATCAAAATTTCCGGCACAGTTAATACCCGTGGCGCTGATGGGGTTTACAAAGCCGGCAGGTGTTACAAAAAAATCACTGCCATTACCCGCAATGCTGCTGCATTTCATTTTTTTGTTCAGCTTCAGGCGCAGTATATCACCACCACAATTGGCTTCCACTTTTTTTAATGCCGGTAATGTGGGGTCGGTAATTACAGCCGTACCACCCGTAAACTCTAATTTATAACCCGTCTCTCCCGATACAAAATTACTCACCAGCAGCAGGTATTCACGGCCGGCCTGTATGGTGGCCATACTGCTGAAAAGGGGTCTGCCCGAGCCACCGCATACAAACCTTTGAGTACCGGCTGCAGAAGCGCCGGTAACACCGTACTCTCCGCTCCAGTTACAGCTTACCACAATACTAGCCACGCTGTACACATCATTTGGGTTGCGGCCAGTAACGTCAAAAACCTGCCAGTCGTAATCAGACGACAGGTTATTGGGGGTGATTTTTAAACCCAGCGTTCCCGTTTGAAAACAGGTGAACTTGTACCAAAAGGGATTAATATCAGTAAGTGTTTCTGAACAGGAGGCATTAGCTACCGGCCTGTTACCACAGGTTGGCACGGCCGACTGTGTAAACACGCTGGTACCGCATACGGGAAATGCCGTACCGGGATTTTGCCCCGGCGTAGTACAGATTGTTTGTGCCATTGTACTGCCCGCAGTAACCAAAGTCAGTAAAATACAAGTCAATAATTTCATACGTTGATTGGTTCCTTTTGCGCAAAGTTAACAAAGCGCTGCTATAACCAATAAAACAAACTGTTAATAGCTGTTAACATTTGCGCAGCCACCTCCTGCCGCTATGACCTTTTTTTGGCCAAAACCGCTGCTTTACTGCCGGATTTTAATAAAGGCTTCCGGTTAATTTTTTCGTATATTGTTGTCATGTCACCAAGCACGCTGCTTATTAAAAATATGGTTTGCCACCGCTGCATACTGGCGGTAGAAGACATTCTGCAAAGTGAAGATATTCCTTTTCAAAAAGTGAGTTTTGGAGAAATTCATTTCAACGAAGAACCTTCGCAGGAAGAAAAAGAGCGGCTGGCTGCAAAATTGCTTAAAATAGGTTTTGAAATCATTGATAACTATGCAGGCGGGCTTATTGAAAAAATCAAGAGCCTGGTGATACAGCGGGCCCGGAACGAAGGGAATGTGGATGAGAGCAAAATCAAACTATCTAATTATCTCTCCGCGAAAGTTAATCATGAGTACACTTACCTGAGCAGTTTATTTTCATCTGTTGAGGGAAGAACGATTGAAAATTATTTTATTGAACAGCGTATTGAAAAAGCAAAAGAACTGCTGATATACGGGCAACTCACTTTATCACAAATCGCTTTTGATCTTGAGTACAGCAGTGTGGCCCATCTTTCCACCCAGTTTAAAAAAATTACCGGGTTAACGCCTACCTATTTTAAAGAGATTGGTAAGGAAAAGCGCAAATCGCTGGATAAAATTTAACCCCAAAATTTTATAAGGCTTACCCAAAGTAGTGTAACAACTGCACCCCTTTCTCAAACTACCTTTGCTGTATCAAATAACAATTAAAAATTAAATTATGAAGTCAACAACAGTAAGTCAAAGCGTTCAGAATGTAAAATGCAGCAACCCCAACTGTACCTGTGTTAATTGTAATTGCGGTTCAGCGTGCACATGTGCAAATTGCATCTAATGTAATCATACTTAAACTTGAATGCCGCCAGGCCGTTCCTCACCGGGACGGCTTTTTTTCTGGCTGCTTCTTGCGCCACTGTGTTTCCGCCGCTCATATGTGTCATTATATTGCCGGTTACGCCGTTGGGCTTATTAACTCAGAAACGCCGTACACCCCGGAGTTCGTCAGTTATTTCATGAGTTATTTCATATCTGAGTTGCAAAGTACACAACCCGCCATCCCAAAAACAGGAAAACCCCTGGTTTCGATACTAGCCGCCAAAATGTAACTGCTTTATCGTGTCGCTCTACATGAGTGTTTGTTGCGCCTGACTGTTGTTTCCGTTCTATTAGTAAGCTAAAATATGGGTTTTCTTTTAAGTATATTCCGGAAAAAGTATCGCAACGGGCGCTAAGAACCGCAGAGAACGCAACAAGCATTTGTCGTTTACCTATGCCGTTAATCGTTGACTGCAGCATAGTCATATTTCCCACTCATCGTTTTACATACAATTTCCTGAAACTTATGCAAGTTTCAACTAGTGCCGATGACACAAATTATATAGCCTTATCTCTCCGCCTAAGGCGGATTATTGTACTATTAATTTGTTATATCCGTATTAACCATTGTAAAATTATAAAATAGCTTTGGGCCATTTTATAATTACAATTGGTATAATTTTATGCAATATTTAAAACAGGTAATATGAGCGAAGCAATAAGGCAGTTAACACCCGCAGCAGTATGGAACAATTTTGCAGACCTGAACGCTGTACCCCGCCCTTCAAAAAAAGAAGCCAGGGTAATTGAATTCATCAAAGTATTTGGGGAAAAACTGCAGTTGCCCACCCAAACAGATGAAGTGGGCAATGTGATTATTAAAAAACCAGCTACTGCAGGCATGGAAGACAGGGCCACCATTGTGCTGCAAAGCCACTTAGACATGGTACACCAGAAAAATGCAGACACTGTTTTTGATTTTGATACCCAGGGCATTGATATGTATGTGGAGGGTGACTGGGTAAAGGCAAAGGGTACCACGCTGGGGGCAGACAATGGTATTGGTGTGGCAAGTATTATGACATTGCTGTCATCATCCGATATTGCTCACCCGGCCATTGAAGCACTGTTTACCATTGATGAAGAAACGGGCATGACGGGGGCGCTGGCTTTAAAAGGCGGCTTACTCAGCGGCGAAATACTGCTTAACCTTGATACGGAAGAAGACAATGAACTCACCATTGGCTGCGCTGGCGGGGTGGATGTTACAGCTTCGGGTACTTACCAGCAGGAAAGCCCAAAAGGCACCAATGCTTTTTGCATAACAGTTAAGGGCCTCACGGGTGGCCACTCAGGGGTGGATATACACAAGGGCAGGGCCAATGCCAATAAACTGCTCAACCGTATTTTACTCAATCTCTTTAATAAAAGCAATATTGAAATTGCAGCTATAGACGGTGGCAGCCTGCGCAACGCCATTCCACGGGAAGCAAAAGCAACCATCTCAGTGGCAGATGCAGCAATGGAAAATGTAAAAAATGCAATAGCTGAATTTAATACGATACTTATAGCTGAATACAGTTTTACCGACCCCAACCTGGTGGTTAGTATTGAAACTGTTGATATGCCCCTGCAGGTGCTGAATACAAATTTTCAGCAGCAATTACTTCGCAGCCTGTACAGCTGCCCCAATGGCATTTACCGCATGAGCCCCGATATACCCGGGCTGGTGCAAAGTTCCAACAATATTGCCAGGGTGCTGGTAAAAGAGGGCAGTTATACCATTCAGTGCCTTACCCGCAGTTCGGTAGATACGGAAAAAACTGACCTTACCCAGGCCATTACCTGCGCTTTTGAGCTGGCAGGGGCAACTGTTGGCTATGGCGGTATGTACCCCGGCTGGCAACCAAGGCCTGGTTCGCCCATTGTACAACTGATGAGCGACCTGCACAAAGAGCTGTTTAACGAACCCGCACATGTAAATGCCATCCACGCCGGGCTGGAGTGCGGCATACTCGGCACCAATTATCCTGGTATGCAAATGATTTCCTTTGGGCCGAATATTTATGGCGCACATTCACCCGATGAAAAGGCGCAGGTAAGTTCGGTACAGAAGTTCTGGGGTTTTTTGCTGGAAACGCTGAAGAGAATACCCAAGAAAAGTTGATAAGTTGAAAAGGTTATGCGCTCATCCTGCCAGCTTACCAACTTTGCCCCCTTTGTGATACAAAAAAAACCACCCGTATTGGATGGCTTTTTGAATAATATGAATTGATTACAATACGAGTACTCCCTTAGCTATAAACTCAATTTCTTTCTTTGGTTCCTTTATTTTAGCAATTTCCTCCTTGCTTTTGCCCGCATCTTCAGCATAATGCTGCAGGTCGGCAACTGAGGTAACGGTCATTTTGGCCACACCATCTAATACCACTTTCTTACCTACAATATCCTGCGGCATAAAAAAGCCATAATCCTTAAAGGTAATGCGGATATCTTCTCCATTTTCCTGCTTCAGCTTCATCCAGCAGCCCTTTTTTTCGCATACACTGGTTATTTTACCCTTTACCTTTCCGGTAAAACTGCTGGTTTCATCCAGTTTTTGCTTCAGGGCTGCTACTTCTACAGCACCCTTTTTGGTAGTTTTTGTACCATAAGTAACCCCTTTGGCAGCAGGCTTAATTTGTGCGGCAGCGCCAACCGAAACCAGTACCGCAATAGCCAGTAAAATATGCTTCATATAAAAGTTTTGTCCAAAGTTGGCGAAAAACCAGTTAAAAACCGCACCGCCTGTCAAAAAAGTTACCACTTTGTGGTATTGCGCAGGTGAAATTAGTTTCGTCTCTTTGTGTAACATTACATTGACCCTGAAGTTTTACTACAGGTTTTGTTATGCATTGCCCGTTTGACGTCCGGCCATTGCTGGCTTTGCTGGATTCGCCTTAGTAGATTTTTCTCATGCTTGAACTCCCCTGTCCAGATTCTTCCGGACGGGGCTTTTTTTTGCTCTGACCCATCTGGCAGCCTGGCTCCTAAAAAATTTATCAAAAAAACTAAAATTATTAGTGTTGATAACAAAATCCCCTTATCTTTGAGCCAGTTAATATTTTTACGCATTAAAATCAGATACATCAATTAAAATTTAAAGACATGAGTAACGCAGAAAAATTAAAGGCGCTGAAATTAACAATGGACAAAATTGACAAGGATTTTGGCAAAGGATCGGTGATGATAATGGGCGACAAACCACACGTAGAACAGGAAGTTATATCCACCGGCTCATTGGGGCTGGATGTGGCACTGGGCATCGGGGGGTTACCCAAAGGAAGGGTGGTAGAAATTTACGGACCTGAGAGTTCCGGTAAAACAA
>JANMDL010000761.1:0-3448 GCA_031376295.1 Chitinophagales bacterium | reverse complement strand
CGAAACTCAGCACCGTACAAAGCCAGGCCATCACCAGCAGCCACAGCCAGTCCCGGCCGGTGGGCATATAATAAGCCGCAGGAAAGTATTGCAGGTAAAACGGTATCATTATACTTAGTGCCAGCAAGCCCCCGCCCAACTCATAAAAAGTAAGTGTACGTGGCATCACCCTTACCAGTAGTTTTTTGTTAAAAATTGGAAAAAGAGCGCTGCCAACAGCGGCTACTATGCCAAACAAAATGCCAGCTTTGTATTGCGGATGAAAATCGAAAATGATATAGATACCGGCAATAGCCATCAAACCCAGCAGCATATCTGGCCAATTGATGCGCTTTTTTAAAATAAGCGGTTCAAATATGGCAGTAAAAAAACCGGTGGCCGAAAAGCAGGTTAGCGCCACAGAAACATTAGCATATTTTACACTGCCATAGAAGGCAACCCAGTGTATGGCCACAATAACACCTATGCCCGCCAGGGCAATTCCATCTTTTACGCTAATCTTCTGAAACTGACAGCTGATGGGGAGCAATATGCCAAGGGTAACTACAGTAATTAAAAGGCGGTACCACACCAGCAGTCCTTCATTCAGTTCTATCAATTTACCCAGCACAGCCGTAAAGCCAGCCAAAAAAACTGCTGCATGTAACTGGAACAAAGCTTTTTTCATGCGGGTTCAAAGTTAGGGTGTTCAGGGTTGGAAAGTTCAAGGTTAGTTAGTTCAAGGTTTAAGGTTCAAAGTTGGGTAGTTCAAAGTTGATTAGTTGACCAGTTGATTATTAAGGACAGCGGACTCAACACTGATGTGCCATCTTATCAACCTATCAACTAATGAACCTGCCCCCTCCCAAAAAAATTACCAGTGGAAACCGTTAATCCCCAAACATGGCTATATTTGCCCCTCTAATAAATACGACTGTATGAATTTTAAACGGATCAACAACATTACGGGCTGGATTGTTTGCCTTATTGCCTGTACGGTTTATATTATGACGATGGAGGCCACGGGCAGTTTCTGGGACTGCGGTGAGTTTGTTTCCAGTTGTTATAAATTACAGATACCCCACCCGCCCGGAGCCCCGCTCTTTGTACTGATGGGCCGTATCTTTACCATCCCATTCGACGCTAAGCATGCTGCCACAGGCGTAAACCTGATGAGTGCCCTGGCAAGCGGGTTTACCATATTGTTCCTGTTCTGGAGCATTACGCATTTTGCCCGTAAAATTGTAATGAAAGACGCCGCTGCCATGAACGGCGAAAAGATATTTGGCATCATGGCCGCAGGTGTGGTAGGTGCTTTGGCCTATACTTTTTCTGACTCATTCTGGTACAGTGCTGTTGAAGGTGAGGTATATGCATTGTCTTCCTTTTTTACCGCCGTGGTATTCTGGGCCATGCTTAAATGGGAGCAGGCTGTTACTGAAGAACAGGCCGAAGGCATCAAGGGCAATTTTACCCGTGCCGACCGCTGGATCATTCTTATATTTTACCTGATGGGCCTTTCCATTGGCGTTCACTTATTGAACCTTTTGACCATACCGGCCATAGTGATTATTTACTACTTTAAACGCTACAAACCTACTGTATCCGGTACCATCTTTGCATTTTTGATAGGCTGTATTATTACCGGTATTGTACAAAAAGCGGTGATTGTATGGAGCATTAAGGGTGCTGGGGCAATGGATATTATGTTTGTAAACAGTTTTGGCCTCCCTTTCTTCAGCGGCTTTGCCTTCTTTTTCATCCTGCTGGGGGTACTGATGTTTTTCGGCATCCGCTTAGCTAATAAAAACAACTGGAACTTTTTAAAGCTGGGGCTTTGGAGTATTGTTTTTATGATGATGGGTTATTCAACCTATTTTACCACACTGGTACGCTCCAATGCCAATCCTTCGGTTGATATGTTTAATGTGGACAATCCTGTGAACCTGGTTGGCTATTTAAGCCGTGAGCAATATGGCGACTGGCCCATTTTGTATGGCCAGGATTTTACTGCACAACCCATTGATACCGATGAAAAAGAAACTTATGTGAAGGGTAAGGATAAATATGAAAAAACGGGCCGTAAAGTAGAATATGTGTATGATGCGGCTGACAAGCATTTCTTCCCCCGTATGTGGGACCAAAGCAACGACCAGGGTCATGCTGATTACTACGCCAGCTGGATGGGCATTGGCAAAGACAAACAGGGTGGATATGAGCGCCCACCCTCTTTGGCTGAAAATGTAGGCTTTTTTATGCAATACCAGGTGAACTGGATGTACTGGCGCTATTTTATGTGGAATTTTGCGGGTAAGCAAAATGATATACAGGGCGTTAACATGGGCAATGTAAGAGATGGCAACTGGAAAACAGGCATTGGCTTTTATGATAATATCCGCCTGGGCAACCAGGATAAGATGCCCGACAGCATGAAAAATAACAAGGCTAATAACAACCTGTTTATGCTGCCGTTGATACTTGGGCTGCTTGGTTTTATCTATCAGTTAATGAAGGATAAAAAAGATGGACTGATTGTAGGGCTGCTCTTCTTCTTTACCGGCTTTGCCATTGTGCTGTATCTTAACCAGGCGGGCAACCAGCCAAGGGAGCGTGACTATGCTTATGTGGGTTCTTTTTACGCATTTGCTATATGGATAGGGCTTGGTGTTTTGTGGGTAAAAGATATGCTGACAAACCTTACTAAAAATCCGAAAATTGCCAATATTTTGGCAGCAGCAGTTTGTACACTTGCTGTACCGGTGCTGATGGCCAGCCAGGAATGGGACGACCATGACCGCAGTAAAAAAGTGCTGGCAAGGGATTTGGCTACCGATTACTTAGAAAGCTGTGCACCTAATGCCATTGTAGTAAGTTTTGGTGATAACGATACTTACCCGCTCTGGTATGCCCAGGAAGTGGAGGGTGTGCGCCCTGATATAAGGGTAATCAACTCCAGCCTGCTGGGTACCGATTGGTACATTAACCAGTTGCGTTATAAATTAAACGAGAGTGATCCCATTGATCCGATTTGGACGCCTGAACAGATTGAAGGTGCCAGCAGGGATTATATTGTAAACGGCCCCATTCCCGGAGTGGATCCCAATGCTTATATGGATCTGTACAAACTGATGAAGGAATATGCAGGCAGCGATGACCCCAATAAAATGATTAATCTGCAGAATGGTGAAACGGCAAACGCCTTTCCTACACGCTTTGTAAGTATACCGGTTGATGGTGCTTTGGTAAAGAGCAACGGTACAGTAAATGCAACTGACAGCATTGTAAATGAACTGAGGTTTGAAATACCCAAAAGAACATTGTACAAAAATGATGCTGCCATTTTAAACATCATTGCCAGCAACAAATGGAAGCGTCCGATTTACTTCACTTCTCCGTACGGCAACCTTGGTTTTGAAAAATACCTGCGGATGGATGGGCTTACTTACCGCTTTGTACCGGTTGAAAACAA
>JANMDL010000712.1:0-3575 GCA_031376295.1 Chitinophagales bacterium | reverse complement strand
CAAATCTGCAAAAACACCGGTTAGTGAAAAATGGTTGGAGGAAGCATACAATCCAAAATTTATGGAACCCCAAAAAAGGACGGCAACTGTAAAACCCTTTTTCAAGCCCTGCTCAAAAGTGCTAGCACCCGCCCATTTAATAACGGTTGCTATAAAAAAACCCATTGTCAGCGAAGTAACAAACATTGCCCATCCTATCAGTTGGTCAGAAGAACGTACTAATTGTTTCTGAAATTCAGCCGATACAGGCGGATATGCTTCAAATACATCCTTTAGAAATAAGAAATAAGCACCTGCATTTATTAAAAGATTCACAATTGCTGCAATAAAACCTGACAGGATAAAATTCTTGCTCATATTAATTGAGTTTCTTTTATTCTTTATTTTTTAAAGCATTGCCTAAGATGTTTGAACGCATCCTGCCTTAAGCAATTTTACACCCCAGGGAATATATCCAACGCACATTAATAATGCCCCTATGGAGCTAATAAATTCTATATCGGGATTGTTTAACAGCAAGAGACCAATAATGATGCATATGCCTTGCCATTTGTTAATGAATGTCTCTTTCATTAATCCCAATGCCTGAATAGCAGCTCCAATTGGTAATAATGGCAACAACCAAACTACCCAAAGCAGTCCCTCTTTATTTACAATAACACTAAGAAAAGGAACAAACTCCTGAAACTGTGCTTCCGGCAAAGTATCGAATGCTGAGAGTACCAAACACAGGGCGCCTTTATCAACAGCTAAGATGAATGCACCAAATAAGCCCATAATACCGCCCCAAAAGCCCAATAGCCTGCCTTTACCATGCAATACATTCATGCTGCTAATGAGCATTATCATAATAACAGGTACTGTAAACATGACTATAAAATGCCCAAAGTGGTACATCGGCTGTTTGTGAAACCTGCCAACCAATTGTTCAACGGTTTGAAGCGCTTCCATCTTCAGTATATCAGGATGCATTACAAATCCTGTAAGCAACATTAATGGAAATGCAATAAGTGATAAGGCAAAACCTTTCCTTTTAACTGTTTCTATTTTCATAACTCATAGCTCATTTACTTTAATAACAACATTGCCTTTTTTGTTTCCGCTCTCTATATAACTGTGGGCTTCTGATGTTTTTTCCATTAGAAACCATTTATCAATTATTTCAAATCCTTTTCTTTCCAATTTTCACAAAAGTATTTTACTGACTAACTCTTTCCTATCTGCACTGTAAAGCAACCCAACCAATGAACTTACAATACCTAAGACAAAAATTAAGGCAGAATTAATATGCAAAACCATTTCATTATTTTTATTCATGATTTCAGTGTGTTCTAAAATAAATTAAATAGGTATGCCAGTTATGAAAAATTAAAAACACTATTACAACAAGAAAATACAACCATCTTTTATATGGTATTTTTAAAAACAATGAATCTCCAATAAAGCCGATACCAATCAACCAAAAGAAAGGCGTATAAGCAGGAGCCAGCAAGCCATATACTCCATTACTCCATGTTGTATCTGGAAAATATATTAAAATAATCCATGCAGCAAAATATAGCAAAGTACCAGCAACATACAATAGCAATCCGTTCTTTTGCATATTGGTAATAATTTTTAGTGGCATAAAGGAAATGAAAACAAACATTATTAGTCTTGAAATATTTTCGCCATAAGTTATAAAAGATGGAATATCCTTCCAGAATATTGCAGGTTGAAAAGCTTTTGGCAACTTATCTGTAAAAATATAATCCCACAATAGAATAGGTATAGCTAATAAAATACAACTGAGAAAATATTTTTTACAAAATTGAAAATTCATGCTCATTTTATTATTTACTCCTAAAGTATGTATATTGTACATCATTCCTTATCTGACAAACTGTTCGTGCCATTCAAAATATCTTTTTCAATGATTTGCCTCACCAGCAACGGTTCTTCAAATAAGGGACTATGGGCTGAATTGCTAAAGGTGTAAAACCCTTTAATGGGTGCCTTAATCTGCACAAAATAGTCCTTTGCCAATGGATAAGACACCGTGTAATCATATATACCATGAAAAAAATAAATAGGAATTTTAATTTCAGGAACTTGTTTGGCCAGATTAGTAACAAGTATTGTATCCCACAGTACGCTAACGCCGGAACGGGATTTGGCACGCCATAAATTGACCTTTTCAAATAAAGTGTATTCCCGGCAGGTAAGCGATGGCAAAAACATACCGGTGATGATGGAATTCATGTCATGAGTAGTGCCAATGCCAAGGCTGTGCATAGCTTTGTCACGCAATGCCAGGTAGGCATCTGGTGTGCCGTTTGCAATTGTAACGGGTGCTGCCTCAAGTTTCCGCACCATTTTTTTGTTTCCCTTCTCTTTAAACTGCTCAAGCATATATTCGTATGCCAGTCTTTCAGATTCAAGTTGATTCGTCATCTGCGCCACGCCAATGTATGCGTGGTACAATTCAGGCGTTTGTGCAGCCGCTTGTATGCCAATATAAGTTCCTCCCGAACGCCCCATGAGGTAAATTTTGTCCTTTTCAAAGCGCTTACGCAGGTAATTAGTCACCACCTTTGTATCGGATAGCAATTGCTCCAGCGTAATCGCTTCAGGTGAAATATCGGCATTATAAGAAAGTCCTGAACCACGCCGCTCCCACCAAACCACGGTAAAATAGTCTTCAAGGTCCGCAGGGTATTTCCGGGTCATGAAATAATCGGGAAGGCCACCATGCAGGTAAAGCAATACGGGATGCGATGCATCTTTGCTCTTGATAATCATACCCTGCTCCAGCCCATTGATTTTGACATGGATTTTTTCTGCAATGCTGCCAGGTATTGGCTTACCGTTCTCATCTGTATACTGCTTTATTTTACCAGGGCTATACGCCAATAAAATACAGAACAGCATGAAGAACAATCCCAATACAATTGAACATATTAAAAGTAACATACGTTTTATTGATTTACTAAACTTCTTCATTTTATTCAACCTGTTTCACTTAAACATTTATTATCAGGTAATTCATAATTGCCATTTAAGTAGTAAAGCTGTAAGCACGTTTAGCAAATAATTTTTCCCAATCTGCTTTCCACAATAACAAACTGCCTGTTATTACAATCACAATCATTTGCCAATTATTAATCAGTGGACCAAAACCGATACCGCTTTCCAATGTATCCCTCACTTCATCGAAAGCAGCATGATATACGGTAACTACAGCAAGGCTTTTCGTTTTACTCCATATAAAAGCAAAAAGTCAGAATAAAAAAGCCGATGGCAAAGACTATGAAAACGTAGAGTTAATAACTGCTGGCTTATTACAAGGGGAAATATTTCAAGGGAATGTATCGTTCAGAATCAGCCCAGATTTAATTCAAAGCAATATTAATAATAAAATTGACCGTTTAGAAATTGATTTTCAAGATGGGAAAGGATATAGGTCTTTTGAATTGAAAGAACAACTGATTCCTTACCAATTCAAAACTATTGGTGAGGTTGCTATTACTATAAAATTAGTAACCAAACGAGGTTCTTATGTAACTTATAATATTTTGAAAATAAACCAGTTAGAG
>JANMDL010000698.1:0-10237 GCA_031376295.1 Chitinophagales bacterium | reverse complement strand
CAGATAATAAAAAGAACGTATTGGTGGGTGGTATTTCGGGCATCTGGCTGCTGCGCACCAATATGCCACAGCTCATCATCAGTGAACCGGATGTGCGTACTATTATGGTAGATGAAAGGGATGTTTTGTGGATTGGCAGGTACGATAATGGAATTGTATGTTACCAGCTAAGTTATACGCAGGGAGTTATTAATACACGCAAACTTACTGAATGGAAAACCAGTTATACCCAGGATCACTCCCGTGTTTTAATCAGGGGCGATAACAACACTGTATGGTATGGCACCCGCTTCAGCGGGTTGTATCAACTGCAGTTGAAAGACAGTATAAAGGCGCTGAAACATTTTGATGCACAAACAGGGCTTTCCAGCGATTTTGTACAATCCCTTTGCCTGCTGCCAAACAGCAAGTTGCTGGTTGGTACAGCTGATGGTTTGGATATGATTGATGTGCCGGCTTTTTATGCGGTATCAACGGCCGTTCATAAAAAATTCAACTTCTCTTCCAAAATTAACCAGATAAAATTTTCTGATGATGGCAGGTTATGGATGGCCACCGATGATGGTATTCTTAACCTTGCAATTACCCAGCTTGAAAGCGATAAAAATCCGCAGGCTGAACTTTTAATAACGGCAATTAAGGCCAAAGGGATTGAGAATAATAAAAATCTGCCTGACGGATACGGCTTTAAGTATAACCAGAATACAGTTACTTTCTGGTTTGCTTCGCCCACTTTCATCAATGAAAATAATATGCTGTACACCTGGGTGCTGGAGGGCTCCGGTGACAATAACTGGAGCGATCCTGCACATACAAATACGGCCGGTTTTGCCGATCTCAATCCGGGTAAATATATTTTTAAGGCAAAAATGATTGATGGCGCTAATGGAAAAACCATCAGCACTGCTCAGTACAATTTTATTATCCGCAAGCCATTCTGGAAACAATACTGGTTTATAGCGCTCCTCGTCCTCTTATCAGCACTTTTTTTGTACCGCTTATTAAAGCTCAGGGAAAAAAATATCGCTGAAAGAGAGGCACAGAAAACAGAGTTGCAGAAACTGAAGGCAGACAATTACCAATACCAGTTGGAAATAGAGCAGGTGGTCAGTTATTTTGCCTCCTCCATTAACCAAAAAAATAGTATAGATGAACTGCTGTGGGATGTGGCCCGTAATTGCATTGCCCGCCTGGGTTTTGAAGATTGTGTGATTTACCTGGTGGATGACCGGCGCAATGTGCTGGTACAGAAAGCTGCCTGGGGGCATAAAACAAATACAGAGAACAAGATTATCAACCCGATTGACATACCGGTAGGCAGGGGCATAGTTGGCGCTGTGGCTAAAAGCGGCAAGGCCGAAATAGTAGCCGATACAGGAAAAGACCACCGCTACCTGATTGATGATGATATCCGCCTCTCAGAAATTGCCGTACCCATTATCGACGATGGAAAAGTAATCGGTGTAATAGACAGCGAACATCCGCAGAAAAATTTTTATACCGAACGACACCTGCAGATATTGGTAACCATTGCCTCACTTTGTGCCGATAAAATTGATAAGATAAAAGCCGAACAGCTTACCAGGGAAAAAGAGATAGAGGTGCTGAAACTGCAAAAAGATCTGGCCACATCGCAACTCACTACGCTGAGGGCACAGATGAACCCGCATTTTATTTTTAATGCACTCAACAGCATACAGCAATTTATCCTGCAGGGAAATGTGGAAGAAGCCAACCGCTATCTTTCCCGGTTTTCCAAATTGCAGCGGGAAATACTGAACAACAGTACCCAGCAGTTTATAACACTGGAAAAAGAGATAGAAATACTTACCCTTTACCTGCAACTCGAAGAGCTTCGCTTTGGACATACTTTTACCTACCAGGTAAGCATTGGCAGCAATATTGAAACAGCAGAGATACGCATCCCCACCATGATTATTCAGCCATTTATTGAAAATGCCATCTGGCATGGACTGATGGCCAAAGCGGGCGGCAAAAAACTAACTATTGATTTTGCCTTAACCGAAGATGATTTCCTGATCTGCACCATTAAAGACAATGGAATTGGCAGGGCCGCTTCAGAACTTTTAAAAGAAGTAAGACCAGGGCAGGATAAACACCAGTCGAGGGGACTTTCGCTGGTATACGACCGGCTGGGCATGCTGCAGCAGCAATACAAGCAGCAATTCCAGGCCGATGTTAGCGATATCCGGGAGGATAGTACAGTAGCCGGTACCCAGGTAGTGCTTACAATGTATACCGGGGATTAAACTTACTGCGAGGGTAACGTAAGCAAACCCACGCTGCAGGCAAAGGGGCTGCTGAAATACACCCTTTTTACACCCCGAAGGGAAAATTAAACTACAATCCGTATTTTTGGATATTGGTAACGGCTTTAATCATAGACGATGAACCTTCAGCTATTAATACTTTGCGGTTAATGCTGGAACGTTATGTGCCGGAAATATCAGCACTGCGCTATACTAATAATCCGTTGGAAGGGCTGCAACTCATCAAAACCTTTAAGCCCCAGTTGCTTTTTTTGGATATACAAATGCCCATACTTTCCGGCTTCGACCTGCTGAAGCAGATACAGCCTGTAAATTTTAATATCATTTTTACAACAGCACACGACAGGTATGCCATTGAAGCCATCCGCTTTAGTGCGCTGGATTATTTGATGAAACCAATTGATGCGGATGAACTGAGGACTGCGGTTGATAAATTTATGATTAAGGAAGTGGTGCAGAAAAGCAGGAGTATGCTGTACAATAATTTAGTACACAACATCACCAGCCCCAGTAAAAAAGATTTTAAGCTGGCGATTAATACTACCGGGGGCACCCATTTTTTTCACACCCACGAAATCATCCGGCTGGAAGCAGAAAGCAATTACACGAAAATATTCTTTGCCAATAAAAAAAACATGCTTGCTTCCCGTACCCTCAGGGATTATGAAGAAATACTCGCAGACCATGGTTTTATCCGCACCCACAAATCGCACCTGGTAAATATGCAGCACATTGTAAATTACATGAGCGATGGGTTACTTACCATGACGGATGATTCAAAAGTAGAAATATCCCGCCGCAGGCAGCATGAAGTGATGGGGATATTGAAGGGAAAATAAGGTAAAAAACTGCCCGGTGTAAGAAATTACACTTTAACAATACCGTTCTTTATGGCAAAAACCACCAGGCCAACCCTTGTTTTAAGCCCCAGTCTTTCAAATAGCCCATCTCTGTATCCCTCAACCGTACGGGGACTGCAAAACATTTTTTCGGCTATTTCCCGGTAAGTAAGTTCAGTGCAGGCATATTGCAGAAATTCAGTTTCTCTTTCGCTGAGTTTTACCGCATTTTTTGCACTGTCTTCTTCAGCAATATTCATCAGTACTTTGGTAGTGGCCCAGTCGGGATAATAAAAACCTTTTGCCACCAGTGAGTCCAGGGCTTTTTCCAGTTCAAGTGGATGCACATTCTTAAGCAGGTAACCCTTTGCCCCGCATTTAATCATTTTTATCAGGCTCGGGTCATCATTTTGCATACTCAGGGTGAGGATGAGTACGCCGGGGTGGTGCTGCTTCAGCCAAAGGGCCGTTTCAAAACCATCCATCACCGGCATAGAAATATCCAGCAGCACAATATCCGGGATGTTCTTTGGCTGTTTGAATTTTTCCACCAGGGCTGCGCCATGCTCCACTTCGTACAGCACTTCATATTGTTTAAAGTCATCTATAATGCCTGTCAGGGCTTTGGCAATCAGCAGGTGGTCGTCCACAATAGCGATAGTATGATTCATAAATAGATTTACAGGTTAAGTTGTTGAATGGGTATAAAAATCCGCAGTAAAGTTCCCTTTTCTTTTTCACTCTGCAGTAAAAAATCTGCACCAATCATTTCAGCCCTTTTTTGCATATTCTTCAGGCCATTGCCTTTGCCGCCCGGCGCAGCAGTATCAAAACCGCCGCCATCATCAGCAATAAATATTTTAAGTCCCGTCTGCTGGTTTTCAATTTCAATAATGATTTCTTTACAGGAGGCATGTTTAAGGCTGTTTTGCATAAACTCCTGTAATACCCTCAGTACGATGGTTTTTACCGGCAATGAAACAAGCACCGGCAACCCGGTAAATGTTACTGCAGCCCTGCAACTCCCCAGTGTATTTATTTTGTCACATTCTTTTTTTATCAGCCCTTCAATACCGGCAGTAAGTAAATCGTTATCAGTAAGGTTTTCAGACAGTTTTCTGAGTTCTGTCAGCGATTCGTTGATAAGATTACTGATACTTGTCAGTGGCTCATTTATTGCGGCATCCTGGTTGTTGTGCCCAAGCCGCAGTGCATACAGGGAAGCCAGCGTAAGCTTTTGCCCCACATTGTCGTGTATTTCCCTGCCGATATGCTGCATAGTTTGCTGCTGTATTTCGAGCTGGGAGGAGAGGAGTTCGGCTTTATGCTGGTCGTCTAATTGTTTCTTTTCACTTTCATGAATCAATTTCCTTTTGCGGTAACGATATACGAAAACAAATACCCCGCTAATCAAAATGAGCAGTATTATGGAGATTAATATAATAAAAATGGTTATTTCACTTTTCCCCATCGTATTCCTATTATAAAAAAAATATACATTGTACATCCAAGAAAAGGCCAGATAGCCAGGTAGGTTTCAAGTATATTTTTGTAATTCATTGCAAGTGCATTATGTAATGAAAAATAAGGCAGCGTACCAATATAATGTATAAGTAATCCGCTGCAGAACCAAAACATAGTATCTCTTGAAAAGTATAGCAGCTCTGCCGATTTTGTAAGCGAAAAAAAATAGTTGATACATAATATCAATAGAAGCATGCAGCCCATCGTGTATGCGAATGAGGTAAAGTACAGGTTGCTTTTATCAATAAACAACCAGTTGATCAACATCGAAGCCAGGTATACAATGGCGGCCACGACCACCACTGTCTTTCTATGGCTGAAATATTTGTGTTGAAGAAAAATACTGTATAAAAAAAGGAACTGAACAGGAAACCCCAGGTAATTGTACAGCATTGGGTTATATTCTGCCAGGGCTGGTTCACTTGCCAGATAACGTCCAGCTAACCCAAGCAGTACTATAAACAGCAGATAAAAAGGGAACCACTTCCATATTGTCAGCCGAAGCTTCCCCCAGTAAGCAAATGCAAAGATACATGCTGCCGCTTCAAAAAAATTTAGCAATAATTTGGATATTTCATACATTTTCATACTGTAAAATATATTATTTTGATAGATTATTGTGGTTTCATTTCAATCCCGTTTTTTTACCAACTTTTATCTCTGCAGGGTATACCGGAATTGTGTTCCAGCCCATGTTTATGGTGCCATCTGCCCAGCGCATAAATGCAGCTCCACTGTATGGTACATAGAATGTAGTGCTGAACTTGTTTAATTTAGAACTTGCCACTGGAAATGACTCTTCTGATGCTGTTGTTTTAGCAATTTTTATTCCTTGTGGAGCGGGTGGGTAATAGGGAGGAGGTATAAGGTTTCCGCCATTGGTAAAATCAACATCCGTGGGGTCACTTGTAACGCTATTTAAAGTGGATAAGGTTGATGCGACACTGCTGCTTTGATTTACCTTCAGTATTGAACTTGTATTTTTATCAATTCTTTTTGTATCGTCTGAAATGTAAAAACGCTTATTGTCAAGGTTGTCCGGCATAATAATATAAGCCATCCTGCTGTCGTACAGATCTGATGATGGAGTGCTCACAGACTGTGTATCGGGTTGGCTTATTAACCGCTGTATTCCATTGACATCTGCTGGCTTGGTTGCTTCGCCGGCATTTAAGGCCATCAGTTGGTCCATTACAGCAGCAACCGGTATAGGAGTGCAAATCCCTTTTTCATTGCTGCTGATGTAACGGGGGTCAAAATCATAATGAAAACTATCTGAGGGGTTCCATATCGTTGGCACCATTAATACAGTATGCAATTCTCCGTAAGTAGCGGGTAATTTATGGTCGCCAAAATAGCCTTTGAAATTGCTTTTCCAGTTTGCATCAGCCTCCGGGTAAACGCAATAGTAAATACGTATGCCAAGTTCGTCGCTGCTGGCCATGCAACCTTTGGCAGCCGCTTTCGCTTCAATATCAGCTATAAATGCTTTGATTTTTCCTATGCTGAACCATACACTTCTGGCATCGAGGAAGTTTTGGTTTTTTATCTTTCTTTGATTCCAGATGCTGCCTTTGTAATTACTAAGCATTTGTTTGGCCAGTTGCGGGGGTATGCCCAATTTGTAATTAACTGGCGGGGCATTGTTACCACTATCAGTGTTGGCATCACCTTTTTCTTTGTATGCCAGCAGCAGCAATGAGAACATTAAAACGTTTGTTGCAATTAAAATCTTTTTCATAATAAAATCATTTAGAGTTTTTTTGAATAATTATTTATCAAAGCTATATCCCTGCACCGTTAGAATGTTACCCTTAATAAATGCGGCACAATTGGCTTTTGTTAGAAGAACGGTGAAATTCACTGATGACAGGGCTTTGGGAGAATAGTGGTTATTTATTTTTAGTCATTCAGTCATAATTATACCGTTAAATGACGGTATTGTAAACCGTTAGTTTCAAGCTTTTTTTGCGTTGATTGGCTGCCTGACTTAAATTTTGTATGTATCAATTTTGTGTGATGCAGTTGAAGGCTCTTTTGCTGAAGGCGCACAGTAAAAAGTACAAGCTGCTAAAGGGAAACGCCGAAAACCTTTTAACAGAGTAGGCACTAAAAAAATAACAATTATGGCACTTTCAAAACTCACGATATGGATTACCTCACAGGGTAAGCCATGTCAAATCAGCGAAACTGATGAACACGACAAACTGCCCTGGGTAGTTGGCATCTGGAATTGTGATGGCGATTTACTAACCTGGTGCGGCAAGCAGTATTATAATATGGAAGCCAAATGCGGACACCTTGAAGTAGCATTACCGCCCGGTAAATATATTGTAAGGGCGGCGGATAACATGATCCTTAAACCAGGTGGCATTTGGGGTAATCACTGGACAGACCATGGCGTGGTAACAGTATGCTGTGGTGAAGCTGCATGTGTTACACTTTATGCTCCAACAGTTCACTCTTGCGGATGGGGTTTCCTTGGAGCATTGGACAGGTTAGTAAAAGCAAGATTGATACCTGCAAATATTGGTAATGCTGCGCTTGAAGCAATAAGGAAAGTTATGGAAAAAATTCCTGCTACAAATTTTGAAGCCACGGCACGCCCAATGATGGAAGCGTTACGCAGGGTCAAAGGGAAATAACACCTTACTGCCCCGGGGAAACATTTACTCCCCGGGGTTTATATTCATTTTGCATACATGTTATCTGCTTATTCATTTTTATCAGTTTATACTGATAGAAATAAAAAAACATGGGTATCTGAAATTGAAACAGCACCATACGCAGCTAATTTCAGCCGCTATTCAGTATAACAGCCAGGGGGTATTTTTACTTGTATGCATTACTGATACCGGGTAAAGCTGAAATGCGGCTTTGTAAAAAAAGGGGATGCCGAAAACCTTCTGACAGAGTAGGCAAAAACATTCAATTAAATTAAAATGAAAAAGAATCTCCTTCTTGCTGCTGTAATAACCTGCGCTGGTATTACAGTCACTGCTCAAACGCAGATTTCAAATCTTACAGGCGGTGCAGTAATAGCGAACGCTTCCGGTGCAAATGCCAATGTCGGGATAAATAATACTGCACCATTATTGAGATTGCACATTAAAACCCCGGCCACCAACGATGGTATTATGGTAGAGCAAACAGGTAGTACAGTTGCTTCCCTTAACCTGAAAGCAAATACCGGGCATCGCTGGGCATTGTTTTCCACAGGTTCAGGTAATAGTGAGGGTCGCAATCATTTTGGTATTTATAACTACAATAATGGCGGCTACCGGATGTTTATTGATGGCAATACCGGGCATATTGGTGTAAATACTATCAAGCCAACGCATAAGTTTCATGTAGATAATGGTGCGCTCATGCTTTCAGGCGCAGTGCCGGGCTTTGGTGGGCCGCAATTGCTTTTTACTGATAATCTTACCACCCACCCCAACGGACGTTGGGGACTTGAATACATTACTATTGCACCATCCAGGCCAAGCATGGGCGGTATGAATTTTTGGCAGCCATTTCCCAATGCAGGTACAGCGGGTAATTATTCCTGGTTTTTAAAAGATGACGGTAAAATAGGTATGGGTGTTACTGATGACAGTGGTGATCCTAATTTCAGTAGTAATTATCCCCCTTTCCCTAATGGGTACAGGCTGTATGTGCATGGTGGTATTTTAACCGATAAAGTGAAAGTGGCTGTTTATAATTCAGCAAATTGGGCTGACTATGTGTTTGCACCAGGGTATAAATTAAAGCCTTTGGATGAAGTAGAAGCATTTGCCAAAGCTAATAAACACCTGCCAGGCCTGCCATCAGCCGAAGAAATTGTAAAAACAGGCGGTATAGATGTAAGTGTAATGTTTGCTAAGCAGATGGAAAAGATTGAAGAGCTTACTTTGTATATGATTGAGCTGAAAAGGGAGAATGAACAACTTCAGAAAGATATACTGAGTTTGAAAAATATAGTCGCTTCACCTGATATAAAAAAATAGTTATGAGAAAAATATATTTATTCATTTCATTGCTTATCAGCAGTGGATTGGTAGAAGCGCAAAGCCCTCACTGGCCAATGGTACCTAACCTGCTTGCTATGCCTTCGGCAATAAGCAGTGTTATGCCTGGCAGCTACACAACACCATACTATGCAGCTAATTGTGCATATGATGTAAACGGGAATGTTATGTTTTATGTAAAAGACGGGACTGTGTACAGTGCTGCGGGTACTGTTGCTGGAAGCCTTACCTCAGCTATAGGATACAACAGCAAAAATCTTATTATCATACCCGATCCGGGCGATTGTAATGCAAGGCTGGTTATTCATACCTCCGGCGATATAGCTCTGCCTATAGGTAGTTGTTATCATATTACTTATCTTTTGTGTACCCGCATAAGCCCGGCTACTGGTGGAGGTCTTAATATTCAGCAGAATTATTCAGCAGCTTCATTGTCCGGAACTTTGAGTCAATGCAATCTGTATAATGCAATGGCAGTTTCAAAACCAATGGCAGGGGGAGGAAGGTTTCTTTATGCAGTAACAGATGTAAGAGTGTATAAGTACTTGGTTTATGCAACGGGAATTACTTTGCAACAGTCTTTTTCAATAAATGCCGGTTCCAAACCTACTGACCTCGAATTGTCGCCTACAGGTGATAAACTTGCCTGGTCTGATGCCAACACTGTATCGGGCATCCGCTGGATTACACTTGATGTCCTTGGTAATTTTCTTAGTTATTTCCAGATTAATACCACAACTGCTGCTTATGCTTCTTACGGCCTGGAATTTATTAACAACAACAAGGTGATGGTTGCCGCAGGAAGTGGTGGCAACGGCGGTATATATGTGGCAGATTTAACCAGCTCAGTATCTAATCAGATTATAAGCAATGCCGCTTATTCAACCTCACAACTGGAGTTGGCACTGAATGGAAAAATATATGCAGCATCTGCATCAGGATTAATGGGAATAGATCCTGTAACGCTTATGACTTCATTTATCAGCCTGCCGGTAACGGGTAATTCAGGTTATCAAATTGCGGGGTACTATTCTTTACCAAGCCAGTTAGATGGAGAAAATTACAGCCAGGTTTTTTCATGTCCTCCCCCATGTCCCACTAACATCACAATTACCGGCGCTTATACTGTGCCACTGACACAATCTGGCACATGGATAAAAAGCAGCGGCAGCACCATTATCCCTAATACCGCTACTGTTAAACTGGATGCAAACCCTGTAAGTGGTTATATAGAGTTAAACACAGGTTTTGAAGCCAATCCTTTAATTGGTGCAGCATTTGTGGCACAGGCACTGGATGGTTGCGGTGCTGGTGTACCCATGCGGCCTGCTTCCGGCAATGATGCGGTAAGTGATGATATTGTAAAAAGTAAAGCAGCTAAACCAGTAATTGAAAACAATAGACTGAGCGTATATCCCAATCCAACCAAGGGGGATATAACAGTACGGCACAATAAAAAAGTTAAAACTTTACAGTTATATACCGCAACGGGTATATTGATCGTTACTGTAAATGTAAATAACAGCAGGGTGACAGAAATGCCACTTTCTTCCACGCCACCGGGTATTTA
>JANMDL010000690.1:0-2317 GCA_031376295.1 Chitinophagales bacterium | reverse complement strand
GGCATGTACATCATTGGCAGGTAAGTATCTTCTCTTAAAAAACAGGTGTACTGCTTTTCCTCAACGGCCTCATGAAATATTTCCACTGCATAATCGGTGGTACCTCCGCCAGGTGCCGATTTGTATGAAATAAGACCAGGGTACCGGAGGCTGCGTACATCCACGCCAAAGCGCTGGTGGTAGTAATTGCACCAGAATTCACCGGCATATTTACTTATGCCATATACTGTAACTGGTTCTATTACGGTTTGTTGAGGACAATTATGCCTGGGTGAAGTTGGGCCAAATACTGCAATACTGCTGGGCCAGTAAACTTTGTGCAGTTTTTCCTCCCGGGCAATATCAAGCACATTCAGTAAACTTTGCATGTTAAGACTCCAGGCAAGATTGGGATTTTTTTCGCCTGTAGCTGATAAAATGGCCGCCAAAAGGTAAATCTGGGTAATATTCTGCCTGATTACCTGTACATGCAGCATTTCTTTGTTCATCACATCCATGCTTACATAGGGGCCTGTTCCCTTCAACAGATCATTTTCTTCCCTCAAATCGGATGCTACTACATTAGCTCCTCCGTATATTTTGCGCAGGGCAAGTGTAAGCTCCACTCCTATTTGCCCGGAGGCACCTATCACCAGTATTTTTTCTTTTACCATAGCAACCGTTTGTTTCTGATTAAGTGTGCAAACCTAATTAAAAGTTGGCTTTGAGTAAAATTATGAGCGAACAGATCTGGCAAAAGAAAGAACAGGCACCGAACAGCCGGTTTACTTGAACTTATAAAATACTATTTTTGCGGCATGGAAAATTTTTTGACTGATTTATTCAAGGGACAATCATTTAATCCGGATAATTTTTTTTTAATAGCCGGTCCCTGTGTGGTAGAAGGTGAGTCCCTGGTAATGGAAGTGGCGGGTACCGTAGCTGAAATTTGTAAAAGATTAGAAATTCCATACATATTCAAAGCATCTTACCGCAAAGCCAACCGCACCAGTGCCGGTTCTTTTACTGGTATTGGCGATGAAGCTGCCCTTCAATTGATCCAAAAAACCGGGGCTGCTGTGGGAGTACCAACCACTACTGATATACATGCCCATGAAGAGGCAGGCATTGCGGCCCAATACGTGGATATACTGCAGATACCCGCCTTTTTGTGCCGGCAAACCGACCTGCTGGTGGCTGCTGCTGAAACCGGCAAAGTGGTGAATGTAAAGAAAGGCCAGTTCCTCAGCGGTGCTTCTATGAAGTTTGCAGTGGAAAAAATACAGAATAGCGGCAATAATAAAGTGATGCTGACAGAAAGGGGCAACACTTTTGGCTACCAGGACCTGGTGGTGGACTACCGCAACCTGCCCATAATGGCAGCCCATGGTGTTCCGGTAGTGATGGATTGTACCCATTCACTACAGCAACCCAACCAAACCAGTGGTATAACCGGGGGAAATCCGCACATGATAGAAACAATTGCCAAAGCGGCTATTGCTACTGGTGCCAATGGATTGTTTATTGAAACACATCCCAACCCGGTACAGGCCAAAAGCGACGGAGCCAACATGCTTCGGCTAGACCTGCTGGAAGCCCTGCTTGAAAAGTTAGTTAAATTGAGGGCGTCTGTGGCATAATTCCGGCTGTTTATCTATTTCTACTTTTACTGCATAAAAAACCCGGAAGGTTTATTTCCGGGTTAAGATTCCATGGATAAGGTTACCATTAAATTTACATAAAACACAATATGCTATGCCAACACATTGTAACCACTAACATAAAATTAGTTTTTACCGCTTCATACACATGCAGTATTTCATATCTGGCACGTTTAGCTTCAGATTTGGTAAGATGGGGGTAAAGTAAAAGAAGCTGCCTTTTGCAAGACAGCCCTTTGGTTATAGTATACCGCTCCCATTAAGAGTTTGTGCAAACACCATTATTACCATTTACCAAAATCAACAGTTGGCCGCAATGTATTTGTTGAGGAAGTTGTATATGCGCCCCCAAATGCAATTGGCATACCAACTGTAAACGTGGGTAGTATCAGCGTACCCGGGCTGCCATTGCAGGTCATAAAAAAGTCAGTACATACACAATCTACTGTAAGTCCCATATCCACCATGCCTGTTGGATTTACCGGTCCACCGTACACAAGCGGTCCACTCACAATACCACCCGTTACTATATCTATTTCATAAATATTGCCTGTTGGCCCATTATCCTGGTACACATAAGCATTGGGATTGGCAGGATCGCAACGGAATGTGAGTCCCCTGAACTGCAATGCCCCAAGGCTGCCACTGGTAAGCCTGGTAACTACGCCGGTACCAAC
>JANMDL010000621.1:0-7845 GCA_031376295.1 Chitinophagales bacterium | reverse complement strand
ATACTCAGCTGCCTTCCGGCACGTTTGTACTCAGCCCTGTCCCTGCTGTTGTACACCCACACCTGCACGGCCGAATCTGTTAAGTAATTGTAATACTCCATTTTAAGCATACCCTGCTGCACCGTAGTTACTTCGCCCGGTTTTTCTGTGAGCTTTATGTATGGCGCCATGTTAATAATTTCAGCTACCGTATCTTTCACTACACCAAACACCCACACTTCCGATTTACCTGCGTAATTGCTGTTGTCCCTCGCCGTTACCTGCCACGCATACCATTTACCTGTTTCTAATTTGGGAGCAGCAGCCGTGTAACCAAGCGCATTGCTGAGCAGGTTTCCCTCACTGTATAGTGGCAGATTGTCCTGTATGGCTTCACCGGCTTTCTGCCCTTCCATCACTTCTGTCAATACCATTTCGTACTGCAGGTTATTAAACATACCCGCAGGCATGGGCGGCAGCCAACTGAACTGTACAGGTGCCGCATCAAGCCTTGCACTGTCTGCCGGAAAACTCAGCATCGGCGGGTTCAGCGGCCCGGCATCAAAGGGTACACAGTCTTCAGCCAGTGCATGTTCTTTTATATTTACGGCCCACAAACTGTAGCAGGCAGTGTAAGTACCCACCGGCAACAGGCCCTGCAACTGACTGCCGGTAAACCCGTTCAGGTAATTGTACTGCACCGGGGCAAGCAGGTTAGCATTTAATTGTTTGGCACCGGCAGCAAGCATAAACTGCCCGGTGGTGGCCGTTATCACTTCCTGGCCGGTGGCACGGTCACGTATCACCATTTCCAGGCGGCAGTCGAAGCTGCGGGTACTGCTGTTTACCACCAGCAGGTTCCACAATTGCGCCTTCTGTATCAAACCGGCAGCAGGTACCGTTGCCTGCAAGGTTACCTGTGCGGTAATGCTGTATGCACTGCCCAGTAATAACAGTACCGTTGCCATTTTTTTTATCATACCATCAGTTTTAAAATTCCCTGTAAAAACCAGCCCTGCCCATATCCACCGGCAGCAGTTGCCGGTTGTAACCGGGTAAATACATTTTATCGTAATTCAGTTGTATTGATCCGATTTTTTTCAGGTGCAGTTGCAGCCCGGCCGTGCCGCCAAACAGGCTTTCAACATGATTAAACCTACTGTGGCGCAATGCTCCCTGCAGGTTCAGCCAGTTCTTCACCTGGTACTGCAACCCCTGCTCCAGGGTAAACAGGTACAGGTCACTTTGGTCAGTAATGGCCATACTGCTTTGCAGGGTGAGTTTATCCAGCATGATGTTGTGGTTCACCGTCCAGTTGGCAGCGTTGTAATAAATAAAACCACTGTCGCTGCTGCTGTTGTAAAATTTTGTAAATACTGCATTGGTATTCATGGCTGTAGTGCGGATATTGTAGCTGTGGCTTACTATCATATTCAGCGTGTTGTATTGACTTTCTGTAAGTACATTGTTATTGCTGAGCGATAATTGCGAGCCGGGATAATAACCTATTGATACAAAGGGGTAATGCGGTACACGCAGCGTTACCTGCAGCGATTTAAAAATATTTTTACTGGCAAAAGAGGGTGCCGCCAATGGGCTCGTAAAATCGTTCTTTCGTATAGCTGCATCCACGGTCAGCTTTCTTTTCCAGAAAGATTGGGTTATCCCCGCCATCCATGCCTCCTGGTTGCTGCCTGTGGGATACAGGTTGAATGACTGGAAATTTTCGCCTGTTTTGCGGTAATAAGCGCTGATGCGGGTAGCGGTTTTCGGGTAGCGGCTTAACAGTTTGATGCTGTATGCTTCGTTGCTGCGGGTCTTCCAGTCAAATGCCTTATCCAGCAATGCAGCTTGTGATGGCTGCGGGTTACTGATGCCGCCATAAGATGATTTGGCTATTTCGGCAATGATATAATTGTTGTCATCCAGCGCCAGCCTTGTTTCTGCTGATACGCCCAGCACCCTTTGCAGGTAAGCAGGTGAACCGCTTGCCGTGGCACTCAGCACTTCCTTTTTGCCATTGTAAAAAGTAAAAATAAAGTTGTTGGTTTCTTTTTGCCCGATGCCTGCCCGCAGTAAGTACAGCGACTGGTTGGGCAGGGCCTTATTGTCTTTTACAATAAAATCCCTGAAGCGGTAATTGAGTTTACCCGCTGCTGCTGCAAAATAATATGGTGCAGGATTAAGCTCAATGTTTACACCGGTAAGCGACAAATTTTTTACAGTCAGTTCCGAGTAATCTATCCAGCTTCGGCCGACACCAATTTTGTTGATGGAGAGCAGCAGTCGTTGCCCCTTTGTGAGTTGATCTTTGCCGATATTGTGCCGCTTCATAAAAGTATACAACCCTGCCCCGCTGCCCAGGCTGTTGATCTCCTGCTTTATTTGTACGATAGAATCCTGTACACTTTTCTTTGCCTGCTGCAGTTTGGCAGCAGTTTCTTTCAGCGCTGCCTGCTTTTGTGCAAGTGCTTCTTTTTTAGCGGCAAATTTTTGGGCAAGGCTGCTGTCTTTCAGTACAGGTTTATTTTTTGCCAGCAGGTTTTTTGCGCTGTTTGCTGCTGCATACTTTACTGAATCGGTTACTGCTGCTGCATACTTTTTGGCTTTGCCACTCCATTTATCAAAAATGCCGGAAACGGTTGGTACTGTAAAATTGTTGATGCCAGTTTTATCTGCCAAAGCAGTTACAGCCGTTGCAGCATCGGGTATTGAAGGTACAGCAGCAATAGTACCCTGCAATTCCCTTTCTTTTTCTTCCACCAGTTCCTGCGCACGGGCAGGGCTGCTGAGCCAGCTTTGCAGTTGCTGCACCTCAGCTAATTTACTGTTGTACAGCGCTTCTGCTTTTTGTAAATAATCAGTGTGTACCAATGCGGTGGCTTTGCTGCGCAGGCCGGCTTTTATATTGTCCAACAACTGGCTGCGGTTAAACTGCAGGTTTACATCCGTAGCATTTTTAAAGTAAGGCGAATTGCTGCTGCGGTTGCTCAGCGTCATGCGCAATGGGTACTTACCCTTTATTAAAAAGTTCAGGTTGGTCTGCACCAGATGCTGCATTACATCCTGCTGGGCAAATGGGGTATCAATGTAGCTGCGGTACGAGAAGTTGTACAGCACATTGCCATGTACCTGTAAAAAAGGAATCACTTCAATTTTTGCTGTGGTCAGTACAGGCAAGGTTTTTACCGGTTCACAAATACCGGCAGGCGTGTATAAAGCAAAAATATTTTTGCAGGCACCCCGGTAAAAAACAATGGAAGCAGGAGAAGCAATATGACCGGGTCCGCAGGTTGCCGTATTATCATGCCCCATCTGCCCATAAGCCGGGCTTAGCAGAAAGCCAATACATAGTAATGGCAGGACAGATTTGACATAATACGTGCAGTACAGCCTCATCGGTTGCTGGTATTAACTGGTTACTCAATAAAATTATCTTTTTAAAAACCGGGCAGGGCACTTCAGTGTTATCACAAAATCATAAAAATTGCCGGGTCTTCAAAATGCTTTTTACAAGGATGCTGAAATGTGTTTACGGCACAATGCTACTTATTTTTTAATCAGCCGCTAAAAATAGTTATTCACATCCTGCTCATGAACCTAAGAGAACTCAAACTCAACTTCCAACTATTCACTTTCAACTCTTGAAAAACAAAACTAAATGAATAGGCAATTAAAAAAGGTAGAAATTTCTACCAATTTCCGGAGAAATTTCTACCTGTTCCGGCAGAAATTTCTCCAAAGCCCGGAAACAGTATCAGTAAATGGAGTAAAATCAGGCAACAGCATGCATCATTGTAATTGACATCTTCTGCAGGATGCCTTATGGGCGAAGGTTTCAAGGCAGGGAGTGCTTAAACGGAAACCTTCTTTCCAAACTTCCTGAAATAGTCATCCTCAGTGTATACACATACAACTCTAAAGTATCAGCATAAAGATTTTTTACCTTTTTATTTAAAATAATTTTTGATATTCGCTTAAGAAATAAAAAAATAATACACTGCAATACCAATCTACTAACTACTACCTACTAACTACTAACTACTACCTACTACCTACTACCTACTACCTACTACCTACTACCTACTACCTACTAACTACTAACTACTTCCTACTACCTACTAACTACTAACTACTACCTACTAATCAATTCCAAATCCATCACTAAAATATTTTTCCCTATATTGTCATACAAATTGCAAACATCAACCCAAAACCAAACAGCATGATTACCCGTAAAATGATTCGCAGCCAGTTGGAAAAAGACATCATCGGCAAAGATGTGTACAGGGGCACCACCCAAACCTATACCCTTATGGCTAACCAGTTCGGCCATTTTTCCTTAGGCTTTATACCAGCAACATTTTTTTGGGTATTGCTGAAAAACTTTACTGATAATCAAATTATTCTTCACCTGCCCTGGGTGTTTACAGCACTATTGTGGAGTGCTTTGGAGATTGTTCATTTTCAGCACTCAGTAGTGGCACACCGCAAAAAAGAAAAAGTAAAGCAGGAAGAAGGCCTGCCGCAATTTCCTTTTAAACCTGCCTGGGGCAATATCAGAAACGATACCTTAACTGACATTACTTTTTTTTGTGCCGGAGCGTTGCTCTCAGGATCTTTGTTTGTTTTCAGTGCCTGGATACTGATTGCATTTTTGCTTGTGTTTGCCATTGCAATCTGCCTTTTCAGCCGCTGGTACAAAACAAAAATGTATGTGCAGGAGGCTATGTTTCCCTTTCACTACAGGCTCAGCCAGTGGATAATTAATATCAGCGAGCAAAATGCCGCTACTGCAAATAATTTTCTTAAACAAGATACCAAAGGGCAGCACCTGCTTGTGTTTGGAAACAGCATCCCCGAAAAAGCCAGCCTGTGCATAGGCATAGCCACCGAACTGGCATTTACCAGGCAAATAAGATGCCTTTACCTTACGGCAATAAAATTGTTTACCATGTTTACACAAAAAGATACCGACAGCAATCATTCACTGGAATTAAAAAGCCTGTGGAGCTGGCGGGATACATCGCTGCTGGTAATTGATGATATTAATCCCACCCATGCCTGTAATAACAAGGTACTAACAGCAACGGAATTTTTTGACAATATCAACCATCCGGAGTTTGGCGAATTAAACAAACAGACAATGTGCAGTAAAAATATCATCTGGGTGCTGGGTGCCGACAGTACTGATAAAAAAAGACAGGCTGAATGGGAAACCATGTTGCCCAAAATTGGCATCAGCAAAGCTGACATTTCCGTTATTCACCTGTAATTTGTATACTGGCATACAATGGTTGTTGCATTGCAGCAGCATCAGGGCAAAATATGGTTATCGTAAGCAAAGCTCACTAAATGCGCCAGGCTTTTTACATCAAAGCGCTTGTACAGCGGGTTGATGCGCTTTTCCACTGCCGAAGCAGAAATACCCAATTTATCGGCAATCTGCTTAAATGAATTGCCTTTGGCAGCCATGGCCAGTGCTTCTTTTTCCTTATCAGAAATAGCGGGGCTGGTAAAAAGGATTTTGTTCAGCTCCTCTTCAAACTCATCCTTTTCGGGCCCGTAAGCAGCATAGCGCATTACATTGCCAAAATTAAGGCTGTGGTTTACCCTGAAGTTACCGATGATGGCCGTAACCCTGCCCTCCTCCACGCCAAACACACCCACCCTGGCTACAATGGGTACTTCGCTGCCGTTTTTATGGATTTTTTTCAGCTCAATACTAAAGCTGTATTGCAGCAGGTTCTCCCTTTTGCCCAGCAAAAACTGTATGGCTTTATCGTTCAGTTCGTTGGAAAAAGGTGCAAACTTGGGGGCCGACATTTCTACAATGGCCATCATATTAATCTCATCATCCCGGTAGCCCAGTATGCTTTCCCAGCCATCCGCATACAGCATCCGGCCTTCTTTAAAGGAGTAAATATATACCGCCTCATCCGGAAAGCGGGGTATGGTTTTTTTGTACTGTGCGGCCACCTCACTGTCAGGGTCAGCCGGCAAATCTGTAATCAGCGATTTTGAAAACTGTCCAAATTCCATAGCAGGGTTCATTGTTTAAGCAGGTTTGGTTTTTTTGCAAATACCCGTACTGTGTATTTACACAGTTGACACGGGCATAACAACTGGTTATATTTGCCCCGTCTGAGTTTTTATAAGCTATTATTACCAGCATCAAATATAATATAAAATGCTGTATATCAGCAGCTACCATTCCGTGGTTTTAATCCGTACTCTTTTTTTACATTTCGGGAACACCCCATAAGCAGGCAGGCGCCTGCCAATGGAGGATTTATTATAAACGCCCCGGCACTTAAAGTATAGCCAATACAGGGGCGGCTAACCTTTACACCTTGTTTTATAAGCCGTTGCAGGGAAAACCCGGGAAAAAACAGGGTTTTTCCTGTTTTTTAGCAACTTAATTGTTTATAGCTTGGCGGCTGTAAGCAAATTGATACATCCAATACTATTGAACGCCGTGGGCTGACCGGGGAAATATGCCAATAAATGCTATAATAAACCGGGTTATTTAATAAAACAGACCCAAATATTTAATTTTTAAAAGAATACACTTTGAACTACCTGGTAAAAACTGAAATAAACGGCATACAGGACTTTATCTTTAACATCAAAAGTAAAGGTGCTGCCAAGGCATTAAAAGCACGTTCCTTCTTTATTGATGGCATTTGCCAGTTAATTGCACATACAATCACCCAGGCACTTAAAGGCAGCCAGATTATATTTACCGGCGGCGGTAACTTGTATGCCAAAATCCCAAAAGCGGCATGGAATGATGCCGCATGGGCAAACATAAAAAAAACTACCCAGGCAGCCTTACAACCACTTCATCTTTACTGTGCTTTCTCCAGTAATGAATGGAAAGCAGGCAGCTATTCCGAAGCCATGATTGAATTAAACAAAAACCTTCAAAAGCAAAAACTACAATTTGGTAAGGACCAACCGGATTTTTTTGCCCCCTTCGACGCTTCGGTTAACGAGCAGACCCCATTTATTGATTTCTCCTCTGCTTATTCAAAAAGCAATGCCTATACAATTTATCCTGCCAATAACAGCAACCGCAAACTGCTCACTGACGACAGCATACAACTGGGCAATTTCAGCCTGCAACTGCAAAAAGACAACGGCACGCCTCTGATACCCCTGCCCATATGGACTGATGAACTGCTGGCAAAATATAAAAATATTGAACCGGGTGAAAAACGGGATGAAGAAGAACAGGATATCCCGGGCAAAGGAAACATCATCAGTTTTAAATGGCTGGCATATTTTGCCAAGGAAAGAACCGGTACGGGGAAGCTGGCTGTATTAAAACTTGATATTGACAATCTTGGAAAAATCTTTCAGCAATTAAATACGGAGGAAGCCAATAACAAACTATCTGAAGCATTAACTGACTTTTTTACCAATGGATTTATTAAAATACTCAACGAAACATTTGTACATGCCAAAAGGGCCATGCGCAATGGAGCAGCCGCTAAAAAAACAGTGGAAGCTATGCTGGACAATAAAAGAAGCAGGCTGGACAAATATGTTACTGAAAATGAACAGCATGTTTTTAAGCACAATATCTATACTGTCTATGCCGGTGGCGATGATTGTTTTGTAATTGGCGCCTGGGATGCGGTTGTAAACTTTGCTATTGCCCTGCAAGCAAAATTTGATGCCTTCCAGGCAGATTTTGTAAAAAAACAGCAGTTGCTAAGCCGCCCGATTACCCTGTCGGCCGCCATACTGCTTATTGACCAGCATTTTCCCGTAGTACGCTTTGCCGAACTGGCTGATGATGCACTTGACAATGCCAAAAGAGGCAACTATAATGCAGCACTCACCGACGCCGCCGGTTTG
>JANMDL010000604.1:0-8669 GCA_031376295.1 Chitinophagales bacterium | reverse complement strand
CCCGCTGCTGAAACAGTCATTCCAGCATACATTCTCCGTCAACCACAACACCTATGATTTTCTGAAAGATATGTGGACATACAAATCGGTTAATGTGGATGTTACCAGCAATGCCATTACCAACAGTATAAAAATAGACCCTACTTCGGGTAAAACCATCACACAGCCAATTAATACCAATGGTAATTACTCGGTAAGCAGCTGGATGGGTGCAGGAAAAAAACTGAAGAAATTAGATATGAACGTGAATGTAAACCTCAGTGTTAACTACAACCGCTTTATTGATTTTGTAAATGACCAGAAGAACAATACCAATAATTTCGGCAGTTCCATTGGCCTGAGGTTCAGCAAATCAAAAGAAAAGAAATACGATGTATCGCTATGGAACGACTGGGGTTACAATATCAACAAATCGTCAGTATCAGCAAGACGAACGGTAAAATTCAGCACCAATTCACTGGGTATGGATGGAAGCATATACATAAAGAAAGTATGGCGCATCAGCACCGATGTTGAATACAACTACCGCCAGCAAACGCAGGACTTTGCTAAAAATGTAAACAATACCCTTTGGAATGCCAGGCTGGAACGCACCTTTAAAAAAGATGAATTTACCATGTATGCCAGCTTCCGGGATATTTTAAGGCAAAATATAGGGATAGACAGGAACCTGAATGGCAATGGCTTTACAGAAATACGCAATGAGCGCCTGCAGCAATACTGGATGATTGGCTTTAAATGGGATTTTAAAAACAAAACAGCAGCACCTTCAAAATAATTAACAATGAAAAAAAGTATTATAGCAACAGCCTTTTCTCTGTTTGCAGTTTATAGCGCACAGGCACAGCAATTTATCAGCAAAGGGAATATTGAGTTTGAAGTAAAGACCAACATAAAAAAAATGTGGGGGGGCAATAGTGTATGGGCAGAAATGATGCAGGAAAATCTGCCAACTTTTAAAACGGCCTATTTTAAATTTACTTTCGCCAATGGTAAGAGCCTGTACAAGCTCGATCGCTTTGATGACAGCGGCCCGCAGAAAATTCCTGATTATATGAAAAGAGATGACGAGGAGAACGAATGGTACACTGATTATACAAAGGGCGAAATCAATATGAAAAAAAGCATATTCGGCACTCCCTTTTTTATTAAAGACAGCCTGCAGAAAATCCAGTGGCGCTTTTCAAATGAAAGCCGGGTGATTGCCGGGTTTAACTGCCGCAAAGCAATTGGAAGGATATATGACAGTGTGTATGTTTTTGCTTTTTATACTGATGAAATAACTATCACAGGCGGGCCAGGCAACATCAGTGGCTTACCCGGAATGATTATGGGTGTAACCATCCCACGCCTGTACACATCATGGATAGTAACAAAACTTTCGCTTGAGGGAGTTGATGAAAATAAGATAAAGCCACAAACAGCCAAAAAGCCCACCACCACCAAAGAATTCAGGGGCTTATTGCTGGACAGGAGTAAGGACTGGGGCGGCAGTGATGATGAAGAAGGTAAAAAATGGGTGAATAATTTTTTGTGGACGGCCATGCTGTAAAGTCGGCAAACAATACAAAAAATCGGGTAGTGGGTCAGTTTCAAAATATTTTAAAGCCCCTGCCATGCGCAGGGCAGCTTCGCTGCCCATGTATCGCCACAGAGACACTGAAACACAGTTAATCAAAGCGGAGTGAGTACCTTATTATCCAAACCGACACTGCTCCATATTGAGTTTACTGCTGTAAAATAAAGCCCTAAACTTTGTTTCTGTGCCGCTGTGGAAGCAAAAAAAATGCGTAGCTGTGTTGCGGTTGGTGTTTATTCAAACTGACCCACTACAAAAAATCGGGCAAGTCAAATGATTTGCCCGATTTTTTTATACACTCATCATATTTACTGATTTTCGCCAGTTTTATTGTTGTTCAACACTAATGGCCAAATGCCTGGTCACATTATAAACTGATACTCACCGACCTGTCGCCCCTGTTTGCTTTTATACTGCCGCCAATAAGCCCGCCCGCCCCTATTCGCAAAGCTGTAAATCCTTTGCGGCCGTATTCAAAACCGGTAACCACATCTACCCTGAAGATTTTAAAAATATTTTCAATTCCGCCAAACACTTCAAAATAATTATTGGTTTTGTTTACGTAAAAAGCATTGCTGCCACCCACCAGGGTCCAGTTGAGCCGCTTAAACAATGGTATTTTATTGGTGAGTAATCCGTTAAAATGGTGCTCAATATGCCCCAGTGCAAAAAAGCTGCTGGTATTGCTGTAGGCATAATACTTAGCTAATTGAAAACTGTTTACATACTCACTGGCTCCCAAAAAGCGGTTGCCATTAAAATGCTGGTAATCCTGTATATACACTTTATTGGTATTGATAAAGCCACCGACACCCAGCTTGTACTTCAGCAAGCCTGCCAGTTTAAAGTTTTTATCATCACTAATGGTAAAGCGCCATTTGTCAAAATCTGCATCACTACCCAGCAACCCTTTTATCCCCTTTGTATAATTAAGGCTGAATGTGGGGTACTTTGAACCAATGGCCACTTTGTTTCTTGGAAACTGAATGTACCGCTGCCCTGGTTTTATACTGATTCCAACACTTACCTGGAATGCCTGGTGCCTGGTAAACTGACCGGAAATTTTTTCGTAAGGATAATTGGGTGTAAAGTTGAGTGTATCTTTTTTCACCAGTGTGTAATTGGTGGTATTGTCCAGTGGCATCCTGTCCTCAAACAGTGCAGTAATACCAATACGGAGGCCGCTTTCGTAGCTTTTACTGAACCCGGCTGCGCCAAACCAGTTTTCGTATATTTTCATATAGTTTTTACCGCCCCATAAAGTACTGATGGTATTTGCTAATGGCGTAATGGGGCTTTCCTTGTTAAATTGTGTTACCCTTTTACCGCCCGAAAATGTCCATGTTTCCCTTTTAAGTTTCTTATCCGTATCCCAATCCCGGGAGCGGAACTGAATATCAACAAATGCATTGAGGTGTGTATTGTTTATGCCGTAGCGGATATTGGGTTCAATACTAAGATTGGCTTTAAGCTTACGCAGGTATTTATTAAAATAGCCGTTTACATTCAGCACCACCCCTTCCACACTATTGTATTGCAGGTTATTAATAACCGGCCTGATACCCCAGCGGTAAGTATTGGTTTTAGAATAATGCGTTCGGTTGATGCCACCCCAGAACAACTGCAGCGGCTTAATGGAGCCCTGCTTTTTACGCAGGGAATCTATGTCTCTTTTGTTCCACCCTGAGTCTTTATTGTTTTGATAGATACTGTCTTTTACCCTGTAATCCTTCGCTTCTTCAGGTTCCAGCGGCACGGGGCGTATGGTGTCCCAGTAAGCTTTGGGCCGCTTGTTTACAGCGGTATCGTATTTGATGATGATATTATCAAAGAATTTTTTGGGAAATACCGGGTTGATATTGTAATTGGAATACACATTTACAAAATTGCCAATCGCATCTATTTTAAGAAAATTGAAATTGAAGTGAATCAACTGGTTCTTTACCCGCCATACATCGTTGCCCACAGGCACATGTATCTGCGTAAGCTGCAGGCTGTCTAATATTTCTAATTGCGATGTTTTGGTAACAGTCAGGTCAAAACTATGGATGCGCCAGTCGCCCTCGGTAATATTAATAGTACCCGTAAACAGAGGTTCGTAATTGCGGCGGGGGGTAACTTTTATGCTGTTGATCTCCTTACCATCCTCCCAAAAGCTGCCAAGGTATTTAAACTTATAAAAGCCAATTGCCCCATCTGCAATGGGCGATACAAAGCCACGTGGGTTAAGCTTTTCGGTAAAAACTGTTACATTATTTTTATACATGCTTATAAACGTAGGAAAGCTGAATCCAAAGCCACCGCTGCCGCTTACCCTGCTGCTGAGCACTTCCATTTTAAACTTATCCGGCTGCTGTGCATGTACTTTAGCAATTGACTCAGAAAGATAAATAATGCCTTTGCCACTTGAATCCAGCCCCATATCCTTCCTGTCATCCTGCTCAATTTTTTGCCCGAAGATTGATTTGGGCAGGTTACGAAGCTTCATGATATCCTTGGTATACACATCACATTCAAAACTGTTTACCTGCCTGCCGTAAAACTCCCTTTTTTTAATCGCATTGCGGATAATTCCGTAAGCCGGATCCTCCCCTTTTTTGATAATTACTTCCTTCATTTCCAGCTTCTGCTCCGCTAAAATAAAAACAAGCTCCTCATCTGACTTACCCACTGTTACTGTTTTTTCAATACGGGTATAGCCAATATGCTGACAAACAACAACGTATGTTCCCGGGGTTACATTTACTGAATACCTGCCTTTATTATTGGCACTGGCGCCTGAAGAGGTGCCTTTAATGGTAACAGAAGCATATGGCAAAATATCGCCAGTGCTGTTAAATACCGTACCGTAGATTTTTTGAGCAGATGCCTTGAGTGAAAAAAGAATGAAAAGAAAGAATAGAGTTTTTTGCATACACATATTTTGATAAAAACGAAAATACGGGCTAATTTGTTACAAAATTGTTATAAGCCTCAGTTCTGTTACGGCTGAATTAAAACCGGGTTGCTATTTATGATAATGCAAACGGATTGGTATACTTTTCAATACCCGGCAGGCTGCCTGCAATAACCATTTCTGACATACAATAAATAACTCATACAGCAGCGTTTTTCGGCATTTTTACAACTATTTTAACAATTCGTTATATTTGATTCCAATTAATTGTATGCATGAGGTATTTCTATTGTCTGTTCAGCTCATTCCTGTTTCTTTCATTTACAGCTAAATCTCAAAACTGCTTTAAGAATTTTGCAGGGGCTGATACCGTTACCAACTGCGGCAACAGTTGTATCACATTTAAAACAACGGTACCGGATATTAAAACTTCGGAAACTTACAATGTGGCGGCAATACCCTACACTCCTTTTGCGTATACCACAGCAGCAGGAACTGAATTAACTTCGCTTTATGTTGATGATGTGTACTCAGATTCAATAGACCTGCCTTTTCCATTTTGCTTTTTTGGGGCTACTTACCAAAAATGTGTGATTGGCTCCAATGGGCTTATCACCTTTGATGTTGTAACAAATGCCAACACAGATAATTCCTATTTACTGGAGCTTGGTGGCAGGGCTCAACCTATCCCCTACGCAGGGGGTACACCGAATAATGCTTCTAACCTGTATTATCCAAGAGGATCCATTATGAGCCCCTATCATGACATTAACCCCAACCAGTCGCCTTCTGACAGAAAAATTGAATACCGCACAGAAGGGGTTGCTCCCTGCCGCAGGTTTATTGTCAGTTTTTATCATATTGCTCATTACGACTGCAATGGTGGCTCGGTAAGTACGCAGCAAATTGTATTGCATGAACTTACAGGTATTGTAGATGTTTTTCTGGAGGATAAGCCCATTGCCTGCAACCAGGCTACTAACGATGGCCTTGCTATACTGGGTATGCAGAATTGGGACAGGACACAGGCTGCCGAAGTTCCCGGAAGAAACTGCACCAGTTGGTCTGCTACTAACGAAGGCTGGCGGTTTACACCTGATGGTACAGGATCAAGGCTCGACCATGTGGATTTGCTGCTGAACAATACCATTGTGGGTACGGGAACAAGCGGAGTCGCTTCCAATGGCAGTACCGCAGTAAGTTTCACTAATGTTTGCCCCCCGGCTGCCAGCAACGATTACGTTGTACGGCCTTATTACAAGTTTTGCGACAATGACGGAAGTGTTTCCTCTATTGAAGACACCGTAAACATCTCCAAGAGCAATACTATGGGCGCCACCTATACAGTAACACCAGCAGTTTGTGCCAGTCCAACCGGCAGTATCACCATCAATGTTCCTCCGGGTATTGGCCTGGCACCAATAGAGTATTCCATCAACGGTGGCCCGCCCGGTTTGTCCAATGTATTCAACAATCTGCCATCAGGCACTTATTCAGTTTTTGTAAATGATGCTTCTATCTGCCAGCAACTATTGAGTATAATTGTTCCATCGGTTACCGGCATCACCGGCAATGCTGTGGCGGCCAATACTTCCTGTCCTGCTGTAAATGATGGCACTATCACGCTTACACCCACTTCGGGCCTGGGGCCTTACAACTACTCATTAAACGGAGCAGCCCCACAAGCTGGCAATACTTTCGGGCCATTGGCACCAGGCACTTATCCCATTACTTTTCTTGATGTAAATGGCTGCCTTGGCACGGCGCAGGCCACTATTGCTGCCGGGCCATCGCTTACTGCCACCAGTACACAAACCAACCCGCCCTGTACGGGCATCAATAACGGTACACTAACTGTTACCCCTACCAGTGGTGCCGGGCCATACAGTTTTACCCTCAATGGTGGTGCGGTGCAAAACAACGGCACTTTTTCTTCCCTCGGCCCAGGTGCTTATACCATTGATTTTACTGACAATATTGGCTGCACAGGCAGCCTCATCGTAACACTGGTACCAACGGCCCCGGTTGCTGTATCGGCTGTTGTTCAACATGCCAACTGCTTTGGAGAAGTCAATGGCAGCATCCTGCTCAGTGCTACTGGCGGTACCGCCCCTTATAATTTTTCAAATAATGGCGGCACTAATTTTCAACCCACAGGCGGTTTTAATGCCCTGCCTGCCAATACCTACAATATGCGTATTACCGATTTTAATGGTTGTATAAAAGATACTGTTATCAACATAACTGAGCCGCCATTATTAACAGCCAGTGCTGCAGCAGTTGCGGCTACCTGCAATGGCAATGATGGACGCATTACACTTACCGCAGGCGGTGGCAGCCCGGGTTACAGTTATTCTATTGATAACGGGCTTACTTATCTTCCCGGCAATGTATTTATCACTTCACCCGGCACATACAATAATATCCTGGTAAAAGACAGCCATGGTTGCACTGCAGGCGCCAGTACTGCAATTGCACTAATTGATACCATGCGGCTTGAACTAGGCGCTGATACCACTATTTGCGAGTGGAGCAGTGTAATGCTTATACCACAAACCAACGCACAAACAAATTTGTATAAATGGAGTCCGGCTATTGATTTAAGCGATACAGCCGCAGCCAATCCTGTGGCTTCACCTCATTACGATGTTAAATACTATCTTACTGCAACATGGGGCGTATGCCAGCGTACAGACAGCATTACTGTGCATGTAAAATTGAAACCCATTGCCAATGCCGGCCCTGATACACTGATCTGTTACAGATCGCCTGCAACACTGAGGGGCAGTGTGATAAGGGTAAGTGGGCCAGTAAGTTTTTTATGGTCGCCGCCCGACAGGTTGTTTCCGCCAAATTCGGCCGTAACCCTTGCCCAACCCGATACCACACAACAGTATGTGCTTGAAGTGAGTGATAACTACGGCTGTAATTTTAAAGTATACGATACCATGCTGGTAACCATGCTGCCACCCGTTGCCGCCAATGCCGGCAGGGATACAGTGGCGGTAGAAGGCGTACCGCACCAGTTATTTGGCAGTGGTGGCGTTACTTATGTGTGGACGCCGGCCGGTCCGCTGGATAACCCTTTCTCACAAAACCCCAGGGCTACCATTTACAGCGATCAAACATTTACTGTATATGTGCAGGATATTGCCGGCTGCCTTGGTAGTGACCAGGTAAATATAAAAGTGTATAAGGGCCCTGCTTATTACCTGCCCAATGCATTTTCGCCCAATGGCGATGGGTTGAATGATGTGTTCAGACCGCAACCTGTTGGCATTGAAAGAACGGATTACTTCAGGATATTTAACCGATATGGTGAACTGCTGTACGAAACAAAAGAATACCGCCGTGGATGGGATGGAACTTACAGGGGCAAAAAGCAGGATCAGGGTACTTATGTGTGGATAATAAAGGGCCTGGACAGGAATAAGAAAGTAGTGGAAATGAGGGGCACCTTCCTGCTGGTGAGATAAAAATCAATCTATCTATAAAAAACAGTGTGCAAAAGTGCTGCTTTTTTATGATTCATTACTGTCGTAATTGCCCCGGAAAAGAAGCGTAATCCCTTTTACAAAGCAGCTGCAAATTTTGGCCTGCAGCAATTTCTTCTATTATGCATACTCAATTTTCCTGTGCGGAGCATACATTTCTATTTTTTTCTTCAGCTCAGCAGGGCGGAATGGTTTAAGCATATAATCATTAAAACCTCCCTCAGCTACAAGTACATTCATATCCTCTAAAAGTGTAGCCGTAAATGCAATAACCGGTATTGCTTTATCTGTTTCACGGATAATACTTACCGCAGTGTACCCATTCATTTCCGGCATTTCAAGATCCATCAGTATCAAATCAAATGTGTGGTATTTAAGCAGTTCAAGTGCATGAACGCCATTGCCCGCTTCTTTAACCCGTATACCCCATTTCAGCAGAAATCCTTTTAAAACAGCAGCATTAATTTCATTGTCTTCCACAATCAATACCCTCACGCCTCTTACATCTGTTTGTGCAAAAGGTATATCCGGCTGAATGATTGACCGCATAATCTGCACCTGCTTTTTAAAATTGATGGAAAATGTAAAACAGGATCCTTTTCCAAATTCGCTTTCAACAGTAAGGCTGCCACCAAAAAGCTCTACCATTTTTTTACTGATGGTAAGCCCAAGGCCGGTACCACCAAATTTTCTTTTTAAC
>JANMDL010000553.1:0-3704 GCA_031376295.1 Chitinophagales bacterium | reverse complement strand
CAGGGCTAAACCGCCGAGCATGGTTGCCGGGTCGTCCATATCCAGCTCCATATACATCAGGTCGCTGTACTGTACCGCCTGCTTCAGCGCATTGCTGAATTTAATATCGTCCCTGCACATCAGGTGAAAGGTGCCAAAAATGTAACTGGGCTTTTTCAGTTTATTGCCGCTTACTTCCCAAAGCAGGCTATTGCCATCCTTTTGTTCGGCCAGTACAGGTGGTTTTACCTGCGCCCGGCATGAACTTACCATTACCAATGCCAGTAGCAGTCTTAACATATCCTTTATCATACTTCCTTAATTATGCCGCAAATTAATTGCTATTTTATGTAAATACTATAACTTGTGAAATAAATCAGCAGGAATATTGTACTATTTTATAATCTGTATAGTTCAGGTGTTATTGGTTCCGGGCTGAAAAAATAAACCCGTATTAACTTTGCTCAGATTAAACCAACTCACTAAGATGAAACATTTGCTTATAACTTTTACTGCGGTAATGCTTACAGGCACCCTGCTGCAGGCTCAGAAAACCAAACTGATATCTGTTGGCAAAATTGAAAAGGCAGACCTTGAAATGACCGACTGCGATTATGACAAAGGTGCAGTGGCATACAAACTGATTGACAGGGGAAATATATACTACGACCGGGGTGTTAATTTTTTTAAAATGGTGGTGGAACGCCGCACAAGGATAAAAATATTAAAGGACAAGGGAATAGAGTACGCCAATGTGAAAATCCCTTATTACAGCCGCAACAACGACCAGAAAATATCCAATATTGATGCTTACACCTATAACCTTGATGCAGCAGGCAATGTGGTTACCACAAAAGTTGAAAAAAGCTCCGTCTACACACAAAAACTGTCAAAAAATTATACCCAGGTTACTATTGCATTTCCACAGGTAAAAGTGGGCAGTGTTATTGAATATAAATACAGGATAGACAGGGAAAACATCGGATATATTGAAGACTGGTATTTCCAGAATGAAATACCAGTACGTTTCAGTGAATTTGAAATGAAAGTACCCCTCAACTTTAAGTTTAATGAGGATCCGTTTATTTACATGAAAGTGGATAAAAAGCAGGATGAGAATGAGGATATCCTCTCCGGCAACGACGGCTTGTACAGAGTAAAAACATTGTACAAAACGTACACCATGCAAAACCTGCCGGGTATACACGACGAACCCTATATGACCTGTAAAGACGATTACCTGCAGCGGATCGGCTTTCAACTGGCACAGATTGATTATGGCGAAGGCAATACCAAAGACTTACGAACAACCTGGCTGGATGTAGTAAAACGATTAGATGAGGATGAAGACTTTGGCCAGGAACTGCGCAAAGGCCTGAACGCTGCCGAAACCATACTGGCAGCTTCTTCCCAATGCAAAGACACTTTGTGCCGCATGACAACCATCTTCAATACCATTAAAACCAGTATGAACTGGAATGGCGACAACAGTATTTATGCTATGCAGGGCATCAATACTGCCTGGGACAAAAAAACGGGAAGTACCGGCGATATCAACATCATCCTGTATACCCTGCTGAAAAAAGCGGGCATCACCACTTTCCCTTTACTTACCAGTACAAGGGATCATGGTGTGATAAATCTCTTCTTCCCTTCAGAAAAGCAATTTGATGCCCTGATGGTGTACGCAGAAGTGGGTGGCAAAGCATATATTTTAAATGCGGCAGACAGGTACAACCCCTACCGCCTTGTACCCTATAATGTTATTAATACCCGTGGCTTTCTGGTGGATGGTGAAAAATCGGAATGGCTCACCATTTTAAGCCCCGATCAAAAAAGGCAGATGACGGCCATACAGGCTGATATTGATGCCAATGGGGTGATGAAGGGAGAGGCCATGGTAAACAGTTACGACTATGCCAAAAATCCACGTTACAAAAGCTGGTTACAGGACAAAAGTGGTTTCAAAGACAACTATTTTGGCAAGGCTTTTACTGCCATGAAAGTGGACAGCCTTGAAGTAAATAACGCAGATAACGAAGCCGAACCACTGGAGCAGAAAGTGAAATTCAGTTCGAAACTGAACAGTTCCGGCGGGTACAGCTATTTCAACATCAACCTGTTCAGCGGATTGGAGACCAATCCTTTTACGGATGATGACCGCACTACTGATGTTGACTTTGGGTACATGCAGGACTACTCCATTTACGGCAGCTTTATCATACCGGATGGGTACAGCTTTGATGAATTGCCCAAAAATATGACCATGATTATGCCCGATACCAGTATCATCTTTACCCGCCACCTGCAGGCAGAAGACAATACACTTAATACAAGGGTATCCATACAGTTTAAAAAAACAACTTATTCTGCGCAATTCTACCCCGAGTTCCAGGAGTTTTACAAAAAAATGCTGGCAAAACTGAATGAACAAATCGTAATAAAAAAGAAATGATTCCGATGAAAAATAAGCTACTCCTTTTATGGCTGCTGTTACCCATAAACTGCCTGGCCCAATTTGCGTACCCCATTTCAGCTATACCCGACTCAATCAAAAAAAATGCTGCTGCTGTATTCCGGGTAGATGAGGCAGAACTGAAAATTGTATCTCCTTCAAAATATTATCACAAAATACACCAGGTAATAACACTTTTTAATGAAAGTGCCGAAAGGCACCTGATGCATTACTACGGATACAGCAAATTTTCAAAGTATGATGATATTAAAATCACCATTTACAATAAAGACGGAATTTCCATAAAAACATATCACAAAAAAGACTTTACCAGCCGGGCTTATGATGATGACATCTCTATTATTACAGACAGTAAAATTATGTACCTGCAAACCGCAGCGCCGGGCTATCCCTGCACTGTGGAAATAAGCACAGAAAGAATCGTAAGCAGTTATATTGATTTACCTGACTGGTCTTTTCTTTCACCAAAAGAGGGGGTGGAGTTATCGAAGTACACAGTTATAGTACCCACAGATATTGATATCAGGCACCGCACCAGGGGCATTAAACTGGATCCGGTTATTACTACCGAAGGTAATTATAAAAAATACTACTGGGAGCTGCATAATATCACGGCAAAAGAGCAGGAAGAAGGTGCTCAACGCAATTACGAAACCTTCCCCGAAATTGAGATTGGACCTAATAAATTTGAATACGATGACTACAAAGGCGATTTGAACAGTTGGGCCGCTTTTGGCAAATGGAATTACCCGTTTTATGAAAGCGCCAACCCCTTTAATGAACAGCGAAAAATGGAGATAACAGCCATGCTGGCAGGAGCCACTACTGATAAAGAAAAGATTACACGCCTGTATACGTATATGCAGAATAACCTGCGCTATGTAAGCGTACAACTGGGTATTGGAGGATTTAAACCTTTTGAAGTGGATTTTGTAGACAGGAAGAAATACGGTGACTGCAAGGCACTCTCAAATTACATGCGCAACCTGTTGAAAGTAGCAGGAATAAAATCGTACCCTGCCCTTGTAAATTCCGGCAAAGGGGCTGAACCTACCGACCCGGCTTTTCCCGGATCTCCTTTTGACCATGTAATACTTTGTGCCATTACCAGTAATGATACCATCTGGCTGGAATGTACCAGCAATACAGATGAGGTTGGTAAATTGGGAGCATTTACCGAAAACAGAAACGCACTGCTGATTACTGAAGAAGGTGGCAAATTAGTACCCACTCCCAGAAGTAAGGCATC
>JANMDL010000504.1:0-2749 GCA_031376295.1 Chitinophagales bacterium | reverse complement strand
GTCGTACAATGCAATTCTTACCGGTGGTTATATAAATACAATAGTGCCTGCCAACAGCATCCTGTATGGCGAAGTGAAATCAGGCTCAATGCCACCAACCGGTGCATTAAAACCCAGTGATATACAGAAGATACTTGACTGGATACGTAACGGGGCACCCAATAACTAATTGATTATTTTAAAAACAAATAAATGAAAACGATACATCATAAACTGAAATCATTGTTTGTTCTGCCGCTTGCAGTTATGGCATGTATATGGCTGCCTGGTTCCGCTTATACACAGGACAGTCTCCAGGCTGCTGAAGTTCCTGTGGCTAAAAAAACAAAGCCGGTTAAGAACACTTTCGGCAGCATCTGGATTATTGATAACCAGACAGTGATGGTACCTGCAAAAGGTACTTTTGAAATGGATATTCTGCACCGCTTTGGTGCAGTAAAAAATGGCTATAAAGATTTCTGGGGATTTTTTGCACCGTCTAATATCAGGCTGGGCTTTGAGTATGTGCCCATCAAAAACCTGATGGTGGGTGTTTCCATCACCAAGGCTAATATGACCTGGGAAGGCTATGGCAAATATGCCATCATTAAACAAACGCCTGGCAGGTATCCTGTAAGTGTTACCTACTTTGGTGATATTGCTTACGACTCCAGGGAAAAGGACAATTTTGTGCACAGCTCCGACAGGCTGATGTTTTTCAACCAGCTCATCATTGCCCGAAAGGTTACGGAAAAGTTTTCGGTACAGGTTGCGCCCAGTCATACCCATGTGAATTTTGTGGATGGTTATTTTTATGAACCCGGCAAATACAGGGGCGTAAGAAACCATGAACATATTGCGGTGGCATTTGCCGGAAGGTATAAGCTCAAAGAGAATATGGCATTGATAGCCAACTACGATCAGCCTGTTACCAAACACCGCTCCGGTAACCCGGCGGCCAATGTTTCTTTCGGGCTTGAACTGAGTACCAGCTCTCACGCCTTCCAGTTTTTCCTGGGAAACTATGGTGCTATCACGCCGCAACGGAACAATTATTTCAACCAGAACGATCCGCAATTTATTTCACAGTACCTCATTGGGTTTAATATTACCCGCTTATGGAGTTACTGATAAAAAGCTATATTGAACGTAAACTTTTAAAACAGATAATATCATGAAAAAAATTCTTGTAATACTGGCCATAGCCATTGGATTTGTAAGCATCAGTTTTACAGTTGCCAACAGGCAGGATAAGAAACCCTGGCCGGTTCCTGACAACTATAAGAAGATGAAAAATCCTGTGGCGGCAGATGCTGCTTCGGTTGCAGAGGGCAAGACATTGTGGAATACCCACTGCAAATCATGCCATGGTACAAAAGGGTTGGGCGATGGCACCAAAGCAGCCCAGTTAAAAACCGAACCCGGCAATTTTTCAGCAGCGGATGTCCAGGGCCAGCCGGATGGTTCACTCTTTTACAAAACAACTGAAGGCAGGGACGACATGCCCGGCTTTAAAAAGAAAATACCGGACGCTGATGAAAGGTGGAGCATAGTGAACTTTATCCGCACACTTAAAAAGTAAACGGCACCGGCAATACTATCAACTGCGTATAAACAAACCTGCTGTATTCCCTCCGGAAATTACAGCAGGTTTTTCTTTTATGGCTGCCTGCTGTAGGTATGATAACAATCATATTTTCTTGTGAGTAATGTTATTGCAGGGCAACTGTGCTGGTGATATTTTGTGCTGTCATTAATCAACTGAAAATATTTATGCAACAAAAAAACAAGATAAGTTCCCGTAAAAAATTCCTGCTTTGGGGCGCTGCTGTTCTTTCATCATTTACTGTATTAAAGTTTTTCAGTGGCCGTAAAGAAGCACCAGCACAACCGGACAGCAATACAGTTAAAATGCTGACGCAGGATGGCAAACTGGTGGAAATAGACAGGGAGTTCCTGGCAGGCACCGGTCATACAATCAGCAATGAAGAGTTGCAGCAATGGATTAAAAAATAACCAGCCATAACCAAACAAATTGCAATGGAAAGTAATCATCAATCAAGAAGGGAATTTCTTATTACCGGCCTGCTGGCAACTGCAGCAGTGGCGGGGTGCAGCGATAAAAAAAATCCATTTACCCCCCAGGATGAAGTGGCACTTAACGGGGAGAAGGTAAAACTGCTTTCCGCTGATGGAAAGGTGGTAGAAGTTGACAGGGCTTTTTTGAAGCCGGTACCAGATATGCCTGCAGTGAGTAACAGTGAACAGCGCAAGGGTATTGCAGGCAAAAAATTTGTTATGGTGATTGACCTTTCCCGGTGTAAAAATGTTGGTGCCTGCAAAACAGCCTGCAATCATGCACATGGGTTAAACCCGGGGCAAAACTGGATAAAAGTACTTTCCATGAAGGATGCAGAACAAACTGCACCGTATTGGCAGCCCACCACCTGTATGCACTGTGATGAGCCACCCTGTGTAAAAGTTTGCCCCGTAGATGCCACTTTTAAGCGGCAGGATGGCATCGTTTTAATTGACAGCGACCGTTGTATCGGCTGCCGTTTTTGTATGGCTGCCTGCCCGTATTCAACCAGGGTTTTTAACTGGGAAGAGCCCGTTTTAGAAAAAGCAGTAGCAGCAAAATCCTATTCCTGCGAAACAAGCATGCCGCAAAAAATAGGCACAGTGAGTAAATGTGATTTTTGCCCCGATATGGCAAGAAAGGGGGAATTGCCGCATTGCGTTTCTGCCTGTCCCAATGGGGTGTTTATGT
>JANMDL010000499.1:0-4487 GCA_031376295.1 Chitinophagales bacterium | reverse complement strand
TGTGATAAAAAAATGATTTTAACACAGGAAGAAATACAAAAAAACCTGTCGGATTATTTTAAAGATAAGCCCGTGAAGCGTGTATGGCTTTTTGGCTCGTATGCAAGGGGTGAAGCTGATGACAGCAGTGATGTCGATGTTCTGGTAGATGTAGATAAAACAGCAAAAGTGGGGCTTTCTTATTATGGATGGCACATGGATCTTGCAGATAAGTTTGACAAAAAAGTAGATGTATTAAGTTATGGATGGGTAAATCACCGGATATGGCCTTACATTCAAAAAGACATGAAACTTATCTATGAAAAATAAGTTGAGTGACAAAGAGCGGTTGATGCATATTATTGATGCTATAAACTTCATCAATAAAGCACTCGGCAACAAAGAAGAGAAGACATTCCAGGAAGATTTCATCCTACATACTGCTGTGGTAAAATGGGTTGAAATAATAGGTTAGGCCAGTTATAAGCTCACAAGGGATTATAAAAGTAATCACCCGGAAATTGACTGGCGTTTGATTGAAGGATTAAGACATATATTAGTGCATGATTATTTTGAAGTAAACCTTGAGACATTATGGCAGATTTACAAAAATGATTTGCCCGTGTTAAAAAGTAAAATTGAACAATTAATAAAAGATTTTGAATAATGTTATTATCAATTGAATGGCCGGTAGTTATTGAAAAGCTGATACTCATTGTGGTGGTGGTTTCCGCCTCGCTGGTGATAGCCATGTACGCTACATTTGCCGAACGTAAAGTGGCCGCCATTATACAGGACAGGCGTGGCCCCAACCGTGCCGGCCCCTTTGGCTTGCTGCAGCCGCTGGCAGATGGTCTTAAGTTGTTCTTCAAGGAAGAGATCATCCCCGCTTTTTCAACAAAATTTCTTTTTATACTCGGCCCCTGCCTGGCTATGTTAACCGCCATGATGACGAGCGCTGTAATTCCCTGGGGAGATACACTGCATCTTTTTGGCCGGGATATCAGCCTGCAGATAACAGATGTAAACATAGGGATACTGTTTGTTTTTGGCGTGGTGAGTATGGGCGTTTATGGTATAATGATCGGTGGATGGGCCAGCAACAATAAATTTTCTTTAATAGGCGCTTTGCGTGCTGCCTCACAAATCATCAGTTACGAGTTGCCAATGGGCATTGCCCTTATTGCCCTGCTGATGGTTACCGGCACCCTCAGTTTAAAAGAAATGGTGGTGCATCAGCAAACAGGATGGTGGAACTTCCTTTACCAGCCGCTGGGTTTTCTTATTTTCCTTATCTGCTCCTTTGCTGAATGTAACCGTACCCCCTTCGACCTGCCCGAGGCAGAAAATGAACTGATTGGGGGCTACCATACCGAGTATTCGAGTATGAAACTTGGCTTCTTCCTGTTTGCCGAATACATCAATATGTTTGTGAGCAGTGCCATAATTGCCACCTTATTTTTTGGCGGCTACGATATGCCTTTTGTAAATGAAGCCAATTTTTCACCCAATATTGCAGCATTGATAGGCGTAGCAGCATTAATGGCGAAAGTGGCTTTCTTCCTCTTCCTGTTTATGTGGGTACGGTGGACAATCCCCCGTTTCCGCTACGACCAGCTGATGCACCTTGGTTGGAGGATTTTAATACCGCTGGCGCTGCTCAACATGCTGGGTACAGGGGCATTTATACTGTTTAAAGAAAAGGGATGGCCCTTTTAAAGTTAAAAAATATATTTGCGCTGCAATTGGCGCACTGAATTGACAAAATATGCAAACGACATTAACCAACAGGGGTAAATTTGTAGAACGCAAACCGATGAGTTTGCTGGAGCGGATGTACCTGCCCGCCATTATAAAAGGTATGATTATTACCTTTAAACATATCTTCAAAAAAAAGGCGACCATTAATTACCCCGAAAAAAAGCGCCCTTTCAGCCCGGTATTCCGTGGCCTGCATGTGCTTAACCGGGATGAAGCAGGAAGAGAAAACTGCACTGCCTGCGGCCTGTGCGCCGTGGCCTGCCCCGCAGAAGCCATTACCATGGAAGCCGCTGAGCGCCAGAAAGGCGAAGAGAATTTATACCGTGAAGAGAAATATGCAGCCAAATACGAAATTAATATGCTGCGTTGTATCTTTTGCGGGCTTTGCGAAGAAGCATGCCCCAAAGACGCCATCTATTTAAGTGAAACATTTGCCCCGGCCAATTATGAGCGCAAGGGTTTTATTTACGGCAAAGATGATTTACTCATTCCGCACCCGGTAGAGGAAGCAGAAGCCTACCAGAAAGCGCTGGGCAACAGAGTTCAGCAAAAAATAACGGCCAATAATTAACAGTACAACGGTACAAGCATTATGAGTATAACAACAATATTATTTATTTTTCTCAGTGCAATGGCATTAACAGGTGCCTGCGCTGTGGTTACCAGCAAAAACCCGGTACACAGCGTGCTTTGGCTCATCGTGGTGTTTTTTGCCATCTCGGGGCATTATATTCTTTTAAATGCACAGTTCCTGGCAGTTGTAAATATCATCGTATATGCCGGTGCCATCATGGTATTGTTCCTGTTTGTGGTAATGCTGATGAATCTGAATGCAGACAGCGAACCTCCCAGGCGCAATAATATCTTTATCGCTTCGCTGGTATCGGGGCTGTCGCTGATGCTGGTAATCATTGCAGCACTCCGCAACTCAGAGCAGTTTATTCAGCAGCAAAAAGTACAGATGGGTACCGGCGATGTGGGTTTGATAAAAGTATTGGGCAAAACATTGTTTACCGATTATGTGATACCATTTGAAATAAGCAGTGTATTGTTTTTGAGTGCCATCATCGGTGCTGTAGTAATCGCAAAAAAGGAACAATAGCATAAAGTAAAACAATAAATATGAAGAGAATTCTGGTTGTAGCATTTATCACCGCAGTATGCATTGGCAAAAGCCAGGCACAAATTGACCTGAAAAAAATATTTGACCTGGATGATATTATAGGAAAGGTATTGAATGTAAAGAAAGGTTTTGCTCCGAAATTTTCCCTGGGCAACCAGCCCATTACCAAAATTTTTAAGGTAGGCGAAATACTGGGCCTAAAAAAGAACGACCAGGCTGATAAATATTTCAGGATGTTTAAAACCGGAAGAACCATTTACAAGATAGCCGCTTATGCAGGTACAGCTATTTCAGTTTATGGTGCCGTAAAGGGTTTTGACAAAGCCGCTGCAAAAAAAGATTACCAGGGTGCCATTATTGGTGGCTTAAGCACCATTGGAACAGGTCTTCTTTCAAAATTCTTAACCAAATCTGCCTCTTATAAAGCCGTTGATATTTTTAACAGTGTGGTAAAAAGGAAACTTGGCGACATATTGGGTGTGGCACCGGCAACATCAACATTAGGAGTAGGTGTATTTGTAAAATTATAAGTGTATGGAGATTAAATGGTACATAGGTTTGGCAGTAGCACTTTTCTGCATAGGTGTGGCAGGTGTATTAACCCGCCGCAACGCCATCATTGTGTTTATGTGTATTGAGCTTATGCTGAATGCAGTAAACCTGCTGCTGGTAGCTTTCAGCAAAATGCATGCCATGGCACCAGCTACTGCCGCCTACCCCAGCCTGGCCAGCGATGCACAGGTATTTGTATTTTTTATTATGGTGGTGGCCGCAGCAGAAGTAAGTGTGGGGCTGGCGATTATTGTGATGCTTTACCGCAACACACATTCGGTGGACATTAATTTTCTGAACAGACTGAAGAATTAACCATCCTTTTTCCCTCGGGGAGATTGATGCAGCAATAAAGAAATCATTTTTAACTGCTCCGGAGTCTTAATGATGATGGGGATAAAAGCCCTGAAGGGTTTTGGTTGTATGAGTAAAATTTTTGAACTGGCCTGGCTTATTCCTGTTTTGCCGCTTATTGGTTTTTTAATCAACGGGCTGTGCAGAAAACAGTTGTCAAAAAGTTTGGCAGGTATTATTGGCAGCGGTGTTATACTGGCATCCTTTGTAATCAGCCTCCTCATTTTCATGGAAGTAAAGGATGGTAACACAGGCATTGTAAAACTGTTTGAATTCATCAGTATGCCCTCGCTTCACATCAGCTTTGCTTTTCAGTTAGATGCGTTATCGTCCCTTTTCCTGCTTATCATTACCGGTGTAGGCTTTCTTATACATGTTTACTCCACCGCCTACATGCACAGTGAAGAGTCCAAAGATTTTGCAAAATATTTCGCCTACCTCAACCTCTTTGTATTTTCCATGCTGCTGCTGGTAATGGGCTCCGGCTTTGTTACCATGTTTATCGGCTGGGAAGGTGTGGGCCTTTGCTCTTACCTGCTCATCGGCTTCTGGTTTAAAAACAACAAGTACAATGCCGCAGCCAGAAAAGCCTTTGTAATGAACCGCATTGGCGACCTTGGCTTTCTGCTGGCTATCTTCTGGCTCATTGCCAAAACCGGCAGTGCAGAATACAGCCAGGTTTTCACTGCTGCCTCTTTAGCAAAACTATCTGGTGCCG